>DATGVV010000305.1:0-3245 GCA_035299885.1 Chloroflexota bacterium
CTGCCGATGTCTTCGTGCTGCCATCTATCGACCGGTGTGAGGCCTTCGGCATCGCCCAGCTGGAGGCGATGGCCTGCGGCAAGCCCATCGTCGCCTCGAACATCGCCGGCTACCGCGACGTGATCACGAACCGCCGCGAGGGGCTGCTGGTGCCGGTCAAAGATGAGGATGCGATTGCCGGCGCATTGGTGGAGCTGCTGTCCAACCCCGTCCGGCGGCAGGAGCTGGCCGAGCAAGGGCGCCGGACCGTCCAGCAGTATTCCTGGACGCGCGTGGCCAGCTGGATCCTGGACTATTTCAACGAGGTCCGCGCCCGTTATCGGACGGCGGCATCGTTCGTGCCCGAGCTCCGCACGGAGGGCGCGTAGGTGTTTGGGCCGCGCAGCCAGCGCTTCTTCCGCATGCTAGCCGAGTGGTGGGTGCGGCCGCTGGCGGCAGCCGGGATCACGCCCAACATGCTCACCGTGCTGGGCTTCATCTTCGCCTGCGCCTCGGCCATGGCGATTGCCACCCACCACCTGGTGACCGCGGCAATCCTGCTGTTCATCGGCGGCGCCTGCGATCTTTCGGACGGGGCGCTGGCGCGCGTGCAGGAGTCGCGCTCGACGTTCGGAGCCTTCTTCGATTCGACGCTGGACCGCTACTCGGAAGCCATCGTGCTGTTCGGGCTGGTGTACCTGTACGGCAGCCAGGCGCGCACACTGGAGCTCACGATCGTGTTCGCCGCCTTGGTGGGCTCGCTGATGGTCAGCTACAGCCGAGCCCGGGCGGAAGGCCTGGGCTTGGAGTGCAAGGAGGGCCTGTACGCGCGGCCCGAGCGGGTCATGACTCTTGTAGTGGGGCTGCTGCTCTACCCCTGGCTGTTCTGGTTCCTGGTCGCGCTGGCGGTGCTCTCGAACGTGACCGCCATCCAGCGCATAATGCACGTGTGGAGGCTGACGCATCCGTCCGTGACACAGCCTGAAGAGCGCGAGCGGCCGGTTGCGCCTCGGCCGGAGCTTCGAAGCGATCCTAGCCCCGGGGGATAAGTGATGGCAGCGCCTGCCAAAACCATGGTCATCGACGCCGACGCGCACGTGGTCGAATGCGCTCATACCTGGGACTTTATGGACCCGGCGGAGGAGAAGTACAGGCCGGTCATGGTCGAAGTGCCGGGCGAGACCAAGCTCCAATACTGGCTGATCGACGGCAAGCTGCGCGGCTTCCGCTTCCCGGCCTTCACCCAGGCCCAGCTGGAGGACATGTCGGCCAAGGCCGGCCGCAGCATGGCCACGCCGCAGGAGGCCAACGAGATGGTGGACGTCGATTTGCGCCTGCAGCACATGGATCGCATCGGCGTGGACGTGCAGGTGCTGCACAACACCATGTTCATCGAGCAGGCCACTGACAACCCGGCCATCGAGCTGGCGCTGTGCAAGAGTTGGAACCGCTGGCTCGCAGACATCTGGAGAAAAGGCAGGGGCCGGCTGGGCTGGTCGTGCATGATGCCGCTGCTGAGCATTCCCGACGCGCTGGACCAGATGCGCTTCGGCAAGGAGAACGGGGCCTGCGCCGCGCTGATGCGGCCGATCGAAGGCAGCCGGCTGCTGATCGACCCCTATTTCTACCCGATATTCGACGAAGCCAGCCGCCTGGACCTGGCGATCGCCGTTCACATCGCCAATGGCAATCCCTGGATGACGGACACGATCAAGCACCCCATTTTCCAGGCGGCAGCCTTCCACAAGTTCCGGGTGCCTACGGTGGCTGCCGTGCACGATCTGCTGATGAGCGAGATTCCGACGCAGTTCCCGAAGCTGCGTTTCGCCTTTATCGAGGCCAGTGCCCAGTGGGTGCCGTGGATCCTCACCGAGGCCCACAAGCGCTTCAAGCAGCTCGGCCGCGAGTGGCCGGACAACATCCTGCGCGAGTACCGCGTGTGGGTGACGTGCGAGAACTCAGACGACCTGCCGAACGTCCTCAAGCACGCGGGCGAGGACTGCCTGGTGATCGGCACCGACTACGGCCACACGGATCCCTCAAGCGACATCGACGCGATCAAGACATTCCAGCGCCGGACGGACGTGTCGGACGAGGTCAAGCACAAGATCCTGACCACGAACCCGCGGGAGCTGTACGCGCTCTAGGCCGGGGTGATCTAGTAGGCCTGCTTGTCCGTGAACAGGACGGCCACCGTCTTGAGCATGATCTTGAGGTCCAGCAGCGGCGACCAGTTCTCGACGTACCACAGGTCGTACTTGGTCCGCTCCTCGATGGACGTGTTGCCGCGCAGGCCGTTGACCTGAGCCCAGCCGGTGATGCCGGACTTCTCCGCATGGCGGTTCATGTACTCCGGGATGCGGCTGCTGAACTCCTGGACGAAGACCGGCCGCTCGGGCCGCGGGCCAACCACGCTCATGTGGCCCAACAGGACGTTGATGAACTGCGGGAACTCATCGACTGAAAAGCGGCGGAGCCAGGAGCCGATCCGAGTCTTGCGCCGATCCTGGGGGTGGGCCCACACCGGGCCAGTCTCCACCTCGGCATCGGCCACCATGGAGCGGAACTTGATGCACGGGAACATCTTGCCGTCCTTGCCCACCCGCTCCTGGACGTAAAACACCGGCCCCGGCGAATCGATCTTGACCAGCACCGAGATCAGCGCCAGCAGTGGCGACAGGAAGATGAGCACCAGAGTGCTGACCACCATGTCCATTGCCCGCTTGACGGCGATGTTCTTGCCACGCAGCCGGCTCTGCCGGACAGCCACCAGCGGCAGGCCGGCGAGGTCGTCGATGCCGGCGTCCTGGGTGATCATCTGGGCCACGTCGGGCAGGATCTTGACGTCGACCTCGGAGTCGTCCAGCAGATCCATGATGTCCAGCAAGGCCTCGGGGTTGGAGCGGCTGAGCGCGACGATAACCTCGTCTACGCTGGTGCTGCGCACGATCGATGCGACGTCGCCGATGCCGCCCAGGATCGGCAGCTCCGAGGAGAAGCCGGGCAGACTGTTTTCGTCCAGGAAGCCAATGACCGTGTAGCCGAGCTCGGGCGAGCGGCGGATCTTGTCCAGCACCACGTGCGCCGGCGGGCCGCTGCCGACGATCAGGATGCGCTTGTTGCCGATGCCGCGGCGCCGCAGCGCGGCCTCAACCGCCGCCACGAGCGCGCGGCCGCCGCTGACCAACACCACGGACAGGAACCAGGCGTAGACGACCATCAGCCGGGACAGCTCCAGAATGCCCAGCAGCGCGAAGGAAATAACG
>DATGVV010000306.1:0-7848 GCA_035299885.1 Chloroflexota bacterium
CGCACCCATACCTCGCCTAACCAGATCCGGGCCATGGAGCGCGTGGGCCAACCGCCAATTCGCGTGCTGGTCCCCGGCCGCTGCTACCGCAACGAGGCCACCGATGCGAGCCACGAGTCGACCTTCTTCCAGATCGAGGGCCTGATGGTCGACGACCGGACCACCATGTCGGACATGATGGGCGTGCTGACCTACATGGCCCGCGGGCTGTTCGGGCAGCAGGCCCGCACCCGCTTCCGCTGCGACTACTTCCCATTCGTCGAGCCCGGCGCCGAGATGTCCGTCAGCTGTGGTCAGTGCAATGGCGCGGGCTGTCGAATGTGCAAGTACACCGGGTGGCTGGAGATCTTGGGCTGCGGCATGGTCCACCCCGACGTGCTGCGCGGGGTGAACATCGATCCCGCCAAGTACAGCGGCTGGGCGTTTGGCCTGGGCGTGGAGCGCATCGCCATCCTGAAGTACGGCGTAGACGACATCCGCCTGTTCCAGCAGAACGACCTGCGCTTCCTCAGGCAAGTCGGCTGATGCGGGTCCCGCTGAAGTGGCTCCAGCGCTACGTGGAGCTCGATCGCGACGCCGAGGAGCTGGCCAAGCTGCTGAACGCCGCTGGCACTGAGGTGGCCCGCATCGATCGCATCGGCGCCGAATGGGACCAGCTGCGGGTCGCCGAGATCCTGAAGATCGAGAAGCATCCCAACGCCGATCGTCTGAGCCTGGCTACCGTGAATACCGGCGCCCAGAGCACGACGGTGGTGTGCGGCGCGCCGAATATCGCGGTTGGCCAGAAGGTGCCCTTTGCGCCTGTTGGCGCCAAGCTCCAGGGCACGGTTTTGGAGGCGCGGCCGATCCGCGGAGTGACGTCCGAGGGCATGCTGTGCGCGGCCGACGAGCTGGGTCTGTCGCCTGACCACACCGGCATCCTCGTCCTGGATCCAGGTGAGATGCCCGGCACCGCGCTCGAGAAGGTGCTCGGCGACGAGGTGCTGGAGCTAGAGGTCACCCCCAATCGATCGGACTGCCTCGGCATCATCGGCGTGGCGCGCGAGGTCTCAGCCCTGACGTCGCGGGACATGCGGCTTTTGACCATCAACCTCGAGGAGCAAGGCGAGCACATCGAGCACCGCTTCAAGCTGCGCATCGACAGCCCGGACCTGTGCCCCCGCTTTGTCGCTCGATTGATTGCCGACGTGACGATCGCCCAGTCGCCGTGGTGGCTGCAAAGCCTGCTGCATGCGGCCGGCGTGCGGGCCATCAATAACGTGGTTGATGTGACCAACTTCATCATGCTGGAGTGGGGTAAGCCCATCCATGCCTACGACTACGACTACCTGCGCGGCAGGCAGATTGTCGTCCGCGGCGCGAGTGACGGCGAGCGGCTGACCACCTTGGACGGCGTCGAGCGCGTACTGACGCCGGACATGGTCGTCATCGCCGATGGCAAGGGGCCCATCGGCCTCGGCGGCATCATGGGCGGCGCCGAGTCAGAAGTTAAGGACACCACGCGCAACGTGCTGCTCGAATCCGCCAACTTCGATGCCGTGACGATGCGGCGAACGGCGCGCCGGCTGGCCATGCACTCTGAGGCGGTGCGGCGCTTCGAGCGCGGCGTGGATCCGGCGATCACCAACGTGGCCGCCGACCACGCCTGCTACTGGTTGACCCAAGTGGCGGGTGGTGCGGTGGCGCCGGGCCGGCTCGACGTCGACCACCTGGACCACACGCCCCGCGGGATCGATTTCGACCCCTCCGAGACCACGCGCCTGCTGGGCAAAAGCTACTCTGCCGAGCACGTCTCGGACGTCCTGCAGCGCCTGGGCTTCGACGTATTACCCTCTCCTGCCGCGGCGGGCGAGGCTGAGGGTCGTCTCCGCGTCCAAGTCCCAAGCTGGCGCTTAGACGTGAACCAATCAGCTGACATCGTCGAAGAAGTCGCAAGGATCACCGGCTATGACGATCTGCCGGTGACGATCCCAGAAGGCCCCATCCCGCAGACGTCGGCCCAGCCCGAGGAATGGACGCGGCGCATGGCCATCGAGGACGAGCTGCGCGATGTCCTGAAGGGTGCCGGTTTCAGCGAGATCGTGACCTACTCGCTCCTCTCCGAAGCCGCCAACCGGCAGGTTGTGGTCGAGACGGAGGAACTGTTCGAGCCACCAAGCCTGCTCACCGCGCTGTTCATCGAGCCGCTCAAGCTGGCCAACGCCATGACTGAGGAGCAGGAGTACCTGCGCACGTCAATGCTGCCCAGCATCCTGCAGGCCTACGCCTTCAACCGCCGCCACACCGCTCAGGGCATCAAATTCTTCGAGATTGGCCGGGTGTACTGGCAGCGCCTGAACGATCTGCCCGAGGAGCGCCGCGTGCTGTCGCTGCTGGCAGCCGGTCCGTGGGAGGCCCCGTCCTGGCTCACCAAGCCTCACCACGCCGACTTCTCCGATATGCACGGTGCCGTGGAGCTCGTCCTCGGCCACCGCGGACTCGACACAAGCTTCGCGCCGGGTGAGCACCCGGCGCTGCACCCTGGCCGGTCGACTGAGGTTCGGGCCGGTGGCGAGCTGGTTGGCTACTTTGGCGAGTTGCATCCGCTCGTCCGCCAGCGGCTGGACTTGCCAGCCGATTCCGTGCTGGTGGCCGAGCTGGACCTCGAGGTCCTGTCACGTCTTGGCCAGGCCGATCGGCGCTACCAGCCGATCCGGCGCTTCCCGTCGGTCGTCCGGCAGCTGACAGTGGCGCTCGATCCGAGCGTCACGGCCGAGCAGGCGCGCAGCGTGATCGAGCGCGCCGGCGGCGACTTGCTTGTGGAGATGGCCCTGGCGGACGTCTTCGCCTTGCCGGACGGCAAGCGCAGCCTGTCCTACGCCTTCACCCTCCAATCGGACGAAAAGACGTTGACCGACGAGGAGGCTAACCAGGTCCGCGACCTCATCATGGAGGCCCTCAGGCACGAGCTCGGCGCAGTTCAACGATAGGCGTCAGGCGTCAGATGGGCGGGTGCTGACGACTGACCACTGACGCCTTCGATGCCAAGCATCGCTCCACTCTGGAGCTCGACAAGATTCTCGAGCGCGTGGCTGGCCTGGCCTCGTTCTCGGCCAGCAAAGAGCTGCTGCTGGCGCTGCAGCCGGAAACCTCGCTGGCTCGCGTGCGAGCCATACAAGCCGCTACTGGCGAGGCCGCGCGCCTGCTGGCGAGCCGCCCCGGCCTGACCATTGGCGGCGCGCGAGACGTGCGGCCGCTAATCAACCGGGCCCGCCTGGGCGCCATCCTTGCGCCTGGCGATTTGCTCGACGTCCTGGGGACGATTGACAGCGCTCGGAGCATGCGCGAGCTGCTGCACCGCGGCCAGCTTATTTATCCCGAACTGGCGAGCTACGTCGGCCGGCTGCATCCGCTCAAGGCCCTGCGCGACGACATCGAGGCAACCATCAACGAGCACGGCGAGGTGGTGGAGGGCGCGTCCCCGCAGCTGACCTACTTGCGGCGCGAGGTGCGCTCCGGCCGCGACCGGATCATGCGCCGCCTGGAGGCCATCATCGCCCACCCGGACAATGCCGGGGCCATCCAAGAGCCCATCGTCACGGAGCGCAACGGCCGCTACGTCCTTGCCGTCAAAGCGGACCACCGGCACCACATTCGGGGCGTCGTCCACGATCAGTCGGAAAGCGGCGCGACGCTGTTCATCGAGCCGCTGGCCACCGTGGACATGACCAATGATTGGCGGCAGCGCCAGCTCGAAGAGCAGAAGGAAGTCGAGCGCATCCTGCGCGTCCTCTCGAACCGCGTGGCTCACGAGGCAAACCAGCTGGATGAGATCGTGGCCGCGCTCGCGGCGCTCGACGTCACCTTTGCCAAGGCGCACTACGCTGGGCAGCTGGAGGCCATTGAGCCCGACCTGAACGCCGATGGCGTGATTGAGCTGATTGACGCTCGCCATCCGCTGCTCAGCGGGCGCGTGGTGCCCCAGACGATTCGCCTTGGCGAAGGCTACCGAGTGCTGGTCATTACGGGACCGAACACCGGCGGTAAAACCGTGGCCCTCAAGACAGTTGGCCTGCTCACATTGATGGCCCAATGCGGCCTGCGTATCCCGGCCGCCAGCGGCTCCAAAGTCGCTATCTTCGAGCAGGTGCTGGCCGACATCGGCGACGAGCAGAGCATCGAGCAGTCGCTATCGACCTTCTCCGGCCATCTGCGAAATATCGTGTCCATGCTGCGCGTGGCCGGCCCTCGCTCGCTGGTGCTGCTGGACGAGCTTGGCGCCGGGACCGATCCGGATGAGGGCTCAGAGCTCGCCCGGGCCATCCTGGAGCACCTGCTGGGGGCCAACGTCTCGACCATCGCTACCACGCACTACTCCGAGCTCAAGACCTTCGCCCACAGCCGCGACGGCGTGGAGAACGCCTCAGTCGAGTTCGACGTGAACACGTTATCGCCCACCTACAAGCTGCGCATCGGCACGCCGGGGCGCAGCAACGCGCTGGCCATCGCCGCCCGCTTGGGCCTCCCGCAGGCCATCGTCGACAGCGCCCGCGGCGGGCTCTCCGAGGATCACCTCCGCGCCGAGAGCCTGCTGGAGGACATCCATCGCAAGGAGCGCGCGGCGTCCCGCGAGCGCAACCGGGCCAGCCGCGACCAGCAGCAGCAGCGCCGGCTCCGGGCCGAAGCGGCTGATGCGCTGGCCGAAGCAGAGCGACTCCGTCAGGAGGCCCGCGAGCGCGCCTACGCCGAGGCCGAAGCCGAGCTGACCGACCTGCGCCGCGAAGCCGCGCGCCTGGCCCAAGAGCTCGACCGTGCCCGCGGCGATCGCGACACCGTGGAGGCGCTGCGGGAGCAGCTCGTTCAGGCTCGTAGCGATCAAGATCGCGAGGCCGCGCGAGCCCTGCAGCAGCAGCTGGCCGAGGCCGTGGCGCGCCAGGATCGCAGCGCGGCGCGCACGCTGCAGTCGCAGCTGGCGCAGGCCAGCCAGCAGTTGGAGCTGCGCCGCGGTGAAACCCGAATCGTGAATCCTGAATCCCCGATCCTGAAAATCGGCCAGCACGTGCGCGTACCCGGCTTTAGCGAGCCTGGCCAGGTGCTGAATCTGCCCGACGCCAGGGGCGAGCTGGAGGTGCAGGTCGGCGCCTTCCGGGTGCGGGTCCGCGCCGGCGAGCTGCAGTCCGCGCCGACGCCGCGGCGGCACGAGCCGTCCTACGGCTTTCAGCGGTCGCCGGAGTCATTGAGCCCGCCGTCGCTGTCGCAGCCGGTGGACATGCGCGGCGTCCGCGCGGACGACGTCGAGCCGCTGCTCGATCGCGAGCTGAACGAGGCCTTCAGCGCCGGAGTGCAATACCTCAAGATCATCCACGGCCACGGCAGCGGCACCGTGCGCAAAATCGTCCGCGACTACCTGGCCCAGCAGCCGTACGTCAGCTCATACGAGCCAGCCTCGCCCAGCGAGGGCGGCGACGGCGCCACCATTGTGACGCTCGAGGTGTGAAAAAGGTCGTTGTCATGCCGCAGCGAGGCATCCGTCGCCGCGCCATTTGTCATGCCGAACGCAGTGAGGCATCCGTCGCTGGGGATGCGGATTCCTCGCTTGGCTCGGAACGACAAAGTGGTGCCTAAGCCTTTGCCATTACCTCGCCGGCGAAGCGGCGGACGCGTTCGAGGAACGCTGCCTGGTCGCCTTCCCACAGCTGTACGGCCATGAATGCCGCGCCTGCCTCGTCGTAGCGGCGAACGTCGTCCAGGAGGTCCGCGTTACTGCCGCCCATTACGAAGCGTCCGCCGCGCTCGTCCGGCTGGCGGCCGCGGTCGGCGCTAACGTTCATGCGCAGGCTGAGCGGCAGCTTACGCGAGGGGTTGAGCCGCGCCAGCGTCTCGGCGCTGGCCTCGAACTGCTCGGGCGAGATGCGCGACGCGTGCCAGCCATCCCCGTACGTGGCCGCCCGCTTTAGGGCCGCCTCCGAGATGCCGCCGATCAGGATGGGCGGACCGCCATACTGCGCCGGCGGCGGCCCGAAACTCTGGTTCTCGAAGCGGAAGAACGTACCGCGGAAGGCTTTCTCCGGCTCCGTCCAGAGCTGGCGCAGCACCAGCAGCGCCTCGTCCAGGATCCGCCCGCGCTTGTGGAAGTCGGCATTGAGAAAGCCGAATTCGTCGGCGTGCCAGCCGGTGCCGATGCCAAGGATCACGCGCCCGCCGGAGATGCGATCGATGGTGGCAATCTCCTTGGCCACCACCACGGGGTGCCGCATGGCCAGGATCAGCACCGAGACGCCGATCTTGACCTTGCTGGTCACGCCCGCCAGCCAGGCCATGGTCGTGACGGCCTCGAAGATGGAGTGGTAGGGCACCTGAGCCGTGCGGCTCATCATGATGTGGTCGGTGGTCCACACCGACTCATAGCCGAGCTCCTCGGCCAGCAGCGCCGCCTGGCGGATGCCATCCGCGCTCGCCTGGGGCAGATTGGTGGGCAGGATCAATCCGAACTTCATGCCCACGATTTTCTCAGTTGTCTCTCAGCGCGCACCCAGCGCCGCCTCAGAGCCGGCCCCTAGGTTGAAGTCATCAATCAACTCGAGGAGGTTCGCTGATATGAAAGCGAGCATCATCAAGGGAGCCCTGGCGGCAGCGGCGCTGGCCGGGCTGCTCACTGCGCCTGCGCTGGCCGATGACAGCACGGCGGCAAGTCCATCGGCCGCGGCCAGCACCACGCCCGCCCGGCACCACCACCAGCGCGGCTGCCCGCAAGGGTTCGACGCCGGTGACGCTGCCGGCGTGCGTGTCTGCCATGGCAAGGCCGGCACATGGCGCCTGGAGACCACCGATCCGGCCAAATCCGGCGGACACGAGTACACCGGCACGCTGACCACCGACGGCAAGTTCACCGACGTCCAGCTCATCCGGCCTGAGAACGATGACTCCGCCTCAATCGACGGCGAGGGCAAGCTGGTCTACGACTTCAAGACCTTCAGCGGCATCGACGGCGTTCAGTTCCACGTGGCCGACGAGGCGACACAGATCACCTTCAACCTGACGGTTGACGGCCAGCAGCTGCCGGCCAATCACATCTGGATCGGCAAGAAGGGCCGCCACCCGTATGGCGATCCCTTCACCCTGCGCTTACACCGGCGTTAGCGGGGGCTGAGAGAGGGCATCGCGCAAGCGATGCCCTTTTTTGCTAGCTCCTGTGCGAAGTCGGCGCGGATCTGAGGGTCCTCGTCTTCGTACTCGATGAGTGTGCCGCCCTCGCGCACGCTCAGGAACCCACGCCAGCTGCCGTCCGTCTCGGGCACCTGGGCGGCCAGCGGCAGCGGCATGCCGTACACGGCGGCGTGCCGAGCCGGGCCATGGCCGGCGTTCAAGTGCTGGTGGAAGTAGGCGTTGGGCGGGCTGTAGATGCTGTTACGCCGCCAGTTCACCCGGTGGACGGCGTCCGCGTGGCCAGTCTGATAGGGCTGCGGCCCCAGCTCCGATGGCCAGGCCAGCACGTACCCTTCGCCATCGAGTCCCAGGAGGATGGCGCCGGGGCCGTGGTAGTGCGCCTTGTGGTAACGGCCTTCGGGCCACTGCGAGATGTGCCCGTGCGGAAAACGCTTCCCCATCCGGTAACCGGTCAGCAAGCCGCCGCGCACCTTCTGGTCGAGCGGGTCGATGCTGACGTTGAAGGCGTCCGGAATGAAGTTGGTGTGCCAGATGGACTGCTTATACCAGCCCTCGGTGGTGCGCAGGTCTGAGGCGGCGAAATAGCGATCGCCGCCCTCGTACAGGTCGGGGCAGCGATAGTCGCTGTTGAACACCAGGTCGGGGTCGTCCAGGGCGTTCATCAGCGCTGGAGCGGTGGTCACACCCAGGAAAATGACTGGC
>DATGVV010000307.1:0-3136 GCA_035299885.1 Chloroflexota bacterium
CGCATTAGTGGACCTGCCCAAACTCATCCGACCGGCTCTCGTGCTGTTGATAGTTGCCCCCAGATTGTGGGCGATGTGGAGAGCGCACAGAGCCGCCGCTACTGACGTTGTTGAGGACGATGTAGTCGAATCGGACGAAAGACCCAACGATGTCAAGCCCACCAAAAACACTCGATAACTTCCGCCGCGCCTGTTGTGCCCATTCATGCTCGGAGCATGGCGGTTCGATAGCCCTGCCTTCTCAGCAGTTGGTTGGCTGTTTCAGCGACCTATTGAGTTTTGAAACTGACACCCAAAGTGACACCCAAACACGCGGACTCATCCCACACAGAGCGCGGACACTAATGGACGGTAGCCACACCATCTACACTCTTTGAGCTTCAAGGGCGGACCTTAAAGGACCCTCGCGGACCGCTCGCTGGACCTACCTAACGAACTTCAAAACCGTCTGAGGGGGCGTTTGGGCGTTCCCTGGTGGGTTCGACTCCCATACACCTCCGCTCTTACGCAGCGCTATCCATCAGCGCTGCTGATCATGCCTGTCGATCGCTGCCCGGCGCTTTCACCAGGCCGTGGCTGATGCCCTGCATCACCGCGGCGGTGCGGTCGGACACACCGAAGTGGGCCAACAGCTGACCGACTAGATCTTGATGGTGTGCTTCTGTACGGCGTCGTGTCCGCGGTCGTGACCATCGTTTCGCTGGTCTTGGCTGCCGGCGCAAGCAATCAGGCCGGCTAAGCAGCTGTCCGGAGGGCCCGGGAACGCTGTGAGCGCCGTTCCCGG
This sequence comes from Chloroflexota bacterium, assembly GCA_035299885.1. Classification (GTDB taxonomy): domain Bacteria; phylum Chloroflexota; class JAJPGV01; order JAJPGV01; family JAJPGV01; genus DATGVV01. Next base: position 785 of record DATGVV010000307.1, read on the forward strand.
GGCTTTTTGCGTCTAGGCCGCCCTGAGACGGCCGAGGCGCGTGAGCCTGGCCGGCCGGCTGGCGCCTATCACCAGCCAGGCCCCGCCAGCCATTACGAAGATGTCGCCCACACTGAACGCCTGGTGCGTGGGCGGAAAGGGGATGCGATCGTCCAGCCAGGCCAGGCGAGTGTCCTGGCTATCGGGGTGGCCGAACGCGCCGCCCGCCTCGGCGCGCGATACTGGCCGGCCGGCGGCCTCCAGGGCCGAGGCTGAGAAGGGCATCACCCCGCCGTTAGAGACGGTGACCAGCACGTTCAGCAGCAGACCGCACCCGACCAGCGCGGCTCCCGGCAGGCGCCAGTTGGCAACCAACCCAATCGCCACGAGCCCGAAGACGGCGGGCTGCGCCCAAGGTGCGGGGGGGAGATCCAGGGTGATGGCGGTGATTTTCAGCAGCAGCGCCGTGGGCAGCAGCCACCACACCCGGATGCGCAGCAGTCCGAGATTGCGCAGATCGCCGCCGAGGAGAAGCGCCAAGAGGCCCGCCGCGACCAGCGACCAGGCCAGAATGCCGAAGGTCATGCCGCTTTGAAGCCCAGCAGCCTGGACCACACCGGGTTGGGAGCAATGGCTCGGAACACCGCCTCGTCATCGTGCACGTCCAGCGTGTTAATGGCGGACAGTACCGTGGCGGGGTTCAGCTTTATGAAAGCTGCGACGACCTTAGGGTCGAACTGCGTCCCGGAGCAGCGCTCGATCTCCGCAACGGCCTCCTCGACGGAGCGTGCGGACCGATACTGCCGGCCGTCGGTGATGACCATGAACGTGTCCGCCACCGCGATGACCCGCGCGCCGATGGGCACGTCCTCGCCCGTCAGGCCGTCCGGATAGCCGCCGCCGTCATAGCGCTCGTGGTGGTGGTGCATGATGTCCGTCACGCCGTGCAGATGGCGGTATGGCGCCAGCAGCGACGCTCCCATGATGGGATGCTTCTTCATCTCGTCCCACTCGTCCCGAGCCAGCGGGCCGGGCTTCAGCAGGATTGAATCGGGCATGCCGATCTTGCCCAGGTCGTGCAGCGAGCCGGCGGCATAGATGCTGTCCAGCTGGCGCCGGTTCAAGCCCATTTGGGCCCCAATGAGACGGGCCAGGGTGGCCACGCGGCGGGTGTGGCCGGCCGTGTCATGGTCGCGCATGTCGAGCGCATCGGCGAACGACTGGACGAGTTGCTCGTTGACCTCGCGCAGCTCGACAAGCTTCTGCAGCGAAAACCGCAGCCCCCACAGCGGCCCCACCACCAGCACCGCGAGCGCCTGGCTCTGGCGAGCCAGGTACACCAGGATCATGGCCACGACGGCCTGGAAGAGATAGCCGGCCAGGAGGTCGCCTTTAAATGGGTAGCGCGCGAAGAACGCCTCGTTATCGATCGCCGCGACGATAGCGCGGACGAGGAACGTATTCACCACGAAGTACAGCAGCGCCACGGCGGCCATCTTGGCCAGGAGCAGCGGCGGGTCGCCGAACACGTCGCGACCCCCAGCCAGGGCGTTGAACAGCAGCGTTGCCGCCGTCACACAGACGACAAACATGGCCCGGTTGTAGAGCGTCAGCCAAAACCTGCGCTGCCGCGTGAAATCTCGCTGGTCCAGGGTGCCCAGGGCCACCAGCACCGCGGCCGCAAGCGGGTTGAACAGGACCAGGATGGCGGCGTGCACGGTAAAGCCCACGGACACGGTGTTTGGCGTGCCCGTGGTGTAGACGGGAATGGACGAGTAGCTCGCAATGAGCGCCAGGATCAGCCAGAACAGTGCCGACCAGTCGAACAGCGGCGCAATGGGGTAGCTGCTGGCCAGGTACGCCAAGCAGCCGAACGCAGTCAGCTGCACACAACCGAAGACTGCCGCTATCCTGAGCTTCTGCACGCGCGTTCGGCTACTATAGCCGCCGCCGGCTGGTCGTTGAAACAAGTCCCCCATCCGTTATCCCCCATCAGTAACGCGCGCAGTATCTAGGCGTGATGCGGGTGTATAGTCTGGCGGGTACTGCCAGGCGGTACTACCTTACTGATCACGCTGGAGCCAGCGAGCATGAACGTCCGGCTGCTCGAGCGACACCCTGAGCGCACGTCCCTCGTCCACAGGTTGCCGCGGAGCCTTACCGGCGTGCCGTCGGTGAAACGCGTCTCCAAGCTCGCCCAGGCGGTCGACCGCCTGGCCGCCGAGCGCTTCGACGTCGCGCTCGTGGACCTGAGCAGCCGGGCGGTGGCCGCGGAGGATCCGCTGCGGGTGCTTCGCCAGGAGGCTCCCTCCGTGCCGTTGATAGCCATCACCACCGGAGACGAGCAGGGCTTCCAGGCCGTTCAGGCCGGCG
>DATGVV010000308.1:0-2369 GCA_035299885.1 Chloroflexota bacterium
AAGCTCCCCGCAGAACGAGCAGGTGGCGACGGGTTGAGCCGCCAACGGTACAAGACTCTGAATGTGCTCAGATTCGCGGCTGATTTCAATCATTGCTGCATCTCCTCTCGGGATCACGCGGCTTGGAGTTCCGCGGCGGACATCGCCGATATCGGCAACGGGACTACGACGTCGCGATAGCTTCTGTGGCCACATTGGAGGCACACGATCTCATCGAACGAGCCACCCTCCATTCCACGGTCGACGAACATCTGGCCAGCGCAGCGCGGGCATCGGTCCACACGGCGCCGGCTGGCGTACGGCTGTTTGCTCTGCAACATAACTAGGTTTCCTCTCAGCGGAGTCTTAGCTGGCGGCCGGCATGGCATGGCCGATAACCGGGCGCAGGGGCCTGATCATCTGTGACGGATTGCCACCAGGAGAATCGCCGACCAGCACCCGAAATCGTGCTAGGCGGCCATCCGGCTGCGGGCCGTGCGAATCAGCGTGTGGGCGTTCCGGGGCAGTGCCGACCAAACCTCGTTCAAAGGCCGCGCGAGTGGCCGCGCTCCTCGAATTGACTCCCAGCTTGCCGTAGATGTTGCGCAAGTGGTTGCCCACGGTAAAACGGCTGATCACCAGCGCTGATGCGATTGCGGCATTGGTTCGCCCGCTGGCCAGCAGCGCCAGCACCTGCAACTCGCGTTCAGTCAGCTCCTCGACGTACCGGTCGTCTGCATCGCGGACCGCTGCCATCACCGGAGCGACGGCTCCGGCGCGGTCTTCGCTGATCGCAAGCGCCTTCGCGGCAGCCCGCAGGTGGCTCGCGGCCTCATCGAACGCGCGGGCCAGACCAGCGAGCCTGCTGGGCTCGATGAGCCTCGGGTCAGCTTGACCCAGAAAGCGGGCCGTCAACTCTGCCTCTGTCATATCCGTTGGCCTCCTTTTGAGACCCATCCTGACAAGCCGTGGTTGCCGGATGAGTCGCCTCCGGTAAACGTTCGGTAAACGTTGCCCCGGCCCGACTCGTTTACCTTCCGTTTACCTTCGGCAAGGTAGCTCGTGACCCGCGACTGATACCGTAGGACTAAGTTGCGCGTACAAATGTGGAGCGAGTCATAAGGAGCACGCAGGCAGAAGAAGTAGCCGAGCTGCGGCGATGCCTGCGGGATTTGGTCGCCTTGCAGTCCCTTCCAGGGGCCTGCGTTGGCTTGCCGTCGCGAGATGTCGTGCATGGCCTGACAGAGGCGCTGTTCAGCACGGTTCGTGCGGATGCGATGTTCGCCTGGCTGGAGCCTCCGTGGGGCGAACCTCCCGTTCAAGAAATCCGGTTCAGGCCGGGGTCGGAACCCAATGGATCAGCGGACGCGCTCAGTCAGTTGCTGGCGCCAGCGCTCACGTCTGGCGAGTCCGCCGCCATTCATACGTTGCACGATCCCGCTGACAACCGCGCCTTGCGCGTGGCCACCGTCCCCATCGGATATGAGGACGGCTGGGGCGGCGTAGCAGCTTGCTCTTACCACCCCGACTTTCCCTCTGAATTTGAGCTGCTCCACCTCAAAACGGGCGCAAACCAGGCGGCCATTGCACTGCGCTTCAATTCGGTCCAACGTCAGCTGGAATTTCTCCACGCTGCCGGGAGCCAGCTCGCCGCGTCGCTCGACTATGAGGCCACGCTCCAACGGTTAGCCGAGGTCGCCATCCCCTTTTTGGGCGACCAGTGCACGGTGCATGTGGCGCGGGACGATGGCTCAACCTACCAGGCAGGTTTGGCCCACGTCAACCTGGCAAAAGCCGTGCTCACTCGTCGTATTCGAGAGCGCTATCCTGTCCGGCCGGGAACTCCCCACCCAATCACCAGGGTGCGCCTTACCGGACAGTCACAGCTGTTAGCCGAGGTATCTCGCTCACTGTTGCGCGATTTCGCCTATAACGACGAGCACATGCGGCAACTGGACGCACTGTCGCCGCGGTCGGCCATGTTCGTCCCGGTGTCGCAGGCGGGGAAGACACTGGGCGTGCTGGAGTTCGTGATTACAGAATCACACCGCCGGTTTGGCCCGACCGATTTACGAGTGGCCGAAGCCCTGGGGCGTCGGGCTGCGCTCGCCGTCAGCAGCGCCAAGCTCTATCGTGAAGCGCAGGACATACTGGGCCGCGAGCAAGCCTTGCGCGCTAAGGCCGAGCAGCTGGCTGCCGAGCACGTGGCGATCCTCGCGCACATCGCTGACGGCGTCGTGCTGGCCGACGCCGGCGGCCGAATCACCTTTGCCAACCAGGCGGCCCGTTCTCGTTTCGGCATCACCAGTGATGGCGCCCAGGCTGCCAAGGGCGGGGAAATGCCCCACTTAGTATCCGCCCTGGGCACGGAGTGCCCGCCGGCGGAAAGG
>DATGVV010000309.1:0-6455 GCA_035299885.1 Chloroflexota bacterium
GGCTGGAACCTAGTCAGCGATTTCAACAAGGAGATCGGCCCGCTGTATGACTCGCTGAACCCCGAGACGGCCTCCGGCATGAAAGGTGTTCACCGCCGTACGCTGTTCGTGATCGACCGTGATGGGACGATCCGCTACACGTGGGCATCCGAGGGTGGATCGCTGCCCAACGATGAGGAGATCCTGGACGTAATCCGGAAGCTCTAGGCGGGGCTCTCCGGATTCGTCCGGAGATTGTTTCCGTACACGTCCTTGACGACGATGGATTTGAAGGGCTGGCGGAATGGAGGCTGTTCGAAGGGATTGCGCTCGTTGACGAACAGCACCGTTCGCTGGCCCTTCAGGTTTTGGGTATGCCGCGCCCCGCTCGGCTCTTCGAAGCTCAGGCTTACGGCATTGGCATTCTCCACCACGCCGTAGTAGGCCAGATAGCGCTGGCCGGACCCAAACGAAGTGAACCCCATCGACACGTCGGCCACGTTCATGCCCGCGACCAGCCCGGTGCTGCCGCCGCCCTCGAACTGCCAGCCGTTGGAGCCGTTGACGTAATAATTCAGGACCCCCACGCGTCCTGACGTCAAGACGCCGGCCGGGTGCGGCTCGATGTAGCTGAACAGCAGCAACTGACCGCCGTCGAAACCCTCCTGCCGCAGCAGCTCGACGCTGCCTGCCCAGATTCTGCCCGCCCGCTGCAGGACGTACTGGGTCATAGCAGCGCTGAGCGTGGGCGCCACGGTCGATTGGCTGTCCAACAGGACCTCACGGTCGATCCACCAGCGGCCGTCCTCCTGCTTGAGCAGGAAGCGGTGCCGCTGGGCCTCATTCACCCCGCCAGGCTTGCCCAACACGTACTCCGCGCGAGTGCTTGTCCCATCATCGGCCCACACCGCTGGCTGGCCCAGCACGCCGTCGGCTCGCCGGTCAGCTTCGAATTGGGCTCGGCTGAGGGCCAAGCGCACCGACGGCGCCAGCAGCTCGTAGGCGGCGCCGTAATTGAGGCTGGCGAGCGCAAGAAGGTACTGCTTCGTCACGTCGACCTGGGGTTCGTAGGCCGCCAGGTTAGGCAGCTGCTTACTGTTCGAAACCGGCAGCCCCAGGTTGGGAATGGTAGCCGTGTGGGCCAACCGCGCGCCGATGCCCAGGACCAGCACAATCAACGCCGCCAGCGTGCCGAACACGGCAAAACGCCCAGCTGTGGGCCGAGCGGCCGGCGCGGGCTGGTCCATTCGGCGCAAAGGATAGCGGGGCGGTCGCCGATTGCCTGTACCCTGTAACGGACGATGCGCACCAGCTTCCTGCACCTGGCTGATACCCGCCTCGGCTATCGCGATCCGAACGATCCGGCGGTCTTCGAGCAGGTGGCCAGCCAGTTCCGGTTCGCGGTCGATTTCGCGGTCGATCAGCGGGCCTCGTTTGTGGTCTTCAGCGGCGACTTGTTCGATTCGCCGGGTTTCGAGCCGGATACTCTCCGGGTCGCGCTGCGCGGACTCAGCAAGCTGGCCGAGAAGAACATCGGCGCCATCGCCATTCGCGGACGCTCCGATACCGCGGGTGAGCCTGGCGTCATGACCTGGCACGACATGCTGGCCCAAGAGGGGCTGCTGGCCGCGCTGGACGTGGGGATCGGCGATGGCCAGCTTGAACTCCACCGCTGGGAGCGGCGCGAGGGCCGCGGCAGCTACCTGGATCTCGGCCGCTGCCGCGTGTTTGGCCTGCGCTACTTCGGGTCGATGACGAGCTCAATGCTGCCAGCTCTATCCAAAGCCGTCGCGGCGCTGGACAACCGCGAGACGGACTTTCGCCTGGTCCTGCTTCACACTCCTCTAGAGCACTTGAGCGCGGCTTTCGGTCCGAAACTGGCCTACAGCGACGTGCTTATGCTGCGGCGTCAGGTGGACTACGTGGCCCTCGGCGGATCCGACTCCAGCTACGAGGCCGAAGGCTGGGTCTACAACCCGGGGCCGAGCGGGTTCCTGCACGTCACGGTGGACACGGCTGTTCGGCCCAAGCACGCGGCCCGCCACGTGCCCTATCCCGCGGCTCTGCTTGCCCCGCGGCCTGCCGCGCCGGCGCAGTCTCCCACCCGCCGCGAGCTCGAGGAGCGGGTATTCGACGAGCTGCTGGCAAGCGAGGCCGATCAGGACGAGCGGAATCTGCGGCGCGACGTGCTGCGGCTGGTGACCGAGTCGATGTGGGGCGTGGCCGATCCGGTCGAGCTCCATGCCCGGTTGATCGAAGTTGCCAGCCGCGGTCAGGACGCCAGCCATGCTGCTTAGCGTCGCCATACCGGGCGAGCAGCCGGTTGGACTGTGCCGCGGGTTTGACACGCTGCGAACCGAGCACGCGCTGGTTCCGCCGGCCGTTGGCTTTGGCCTGTTTGACACGCCTTCGCACCTGCTGCCCAGGGAGGGCTCCGTGGACGTGGAAATCCTGGGCGCGCTGGATGGCCGGCGCTACACTGTGCGCCGCGCTCTGGATGTGCCCGAGCACTGGATAGTGATGGACGGCGAAACCGGCTGGCTGGCCGCTGCCGGGCTAGTCGATACGCCTCGCTGGCTGCGCGAAAATCTGGCTATCGCACACGAGTTGCCGCTGCCGCGGCTGTTCCGCGAGGTCGTTTGTTTTTCGCTGCCCGTAACCGTCGCGGCCTTGCTGGAAGAGCCGGGGCTGCGGGACCGCGCTCTGGCCAACCTGCTTCGGACAGAGCGTTACCCGGCCGGTGTGCGATGGATGGATGGCGTGCTGGCTCGCTCCCGCTCCGAGATGCAGGCCCTGGGATCGGCCGTTCGGCTAATGGAAGGGCGCGATGCCGTGTTCGCGGACGTCCAGCAGCGCTTGGAGCAGGCGCGGCAGGCTTCACGGACCGTCAATGAGCGGCTAACTCAGCTGCGGTTGGAGCTGGGCCGGGCCGAGGAAGAGTGGGAACGAATGCAAGGTTTGGAGGTGGAGCTGTCGGAGCTGCAAGGACAGCTTCAGAGCCTCCGTGTAACGCTGGCCACCCTCGAAGCTCAGGCGGAACAGTGGCGGCAGTGGCAGACCATCCTTCAGCGTGCCCAGCGCAGCATGCAGGAGCACCTCGAGGACTGGCAGGGCTACGAGGAGGCCTCACGCGAGGTTGCCAAAATCTCGCCGCAGCTGGTCGGGCTGGATGCTCTTCGGACTGAGCTCCACCGAGCCACGGCTGAGGTCCTGGCGCTGAAGCGCGAGCAGGCGTTGGTCCAGGAGGGACTGCACACTGTGCTGAGTGCCGAACACGCAGCGGCTGAGCTCAACGAGCGCGTCCAACAGCAGCAGCAGCTGGAACAGCAGCTGACCGCCGCCCAGCAGCGCGGACTGCGGCTCGAAGTCGGTAAGCGCAGCCTCCAGCAAATCCTGGCCGACACGAAGCGAATAGAGGTGCTACTGGCGGACGTCGAACGTCAGTTGACGGAGCTGGATCAGCTTGGGCCTGAGGGGGTACGCCTCAAGAAGCTTCAAAGCGCGCTCGAGGACCACCAGCGGCAGGTGCGGGACGCCACCAAACAGGTGGATCAGCTGCGCTTCCTGGAGGCCGCGATGCGGGCCGTCGGGGGTCATCTGGACGAGCTCCGCAAGGGCGTGTCCATCACTGAGCGTCTCGCCGTGCAAGCTGGCGGTGGTGCCAATGGCGCGGCCAAGGGGGCGGATGAGCGAACCCTATCCGGCCATCTCCGGCAGGCCATCGATCACCAGGTCCAGGGTCTCGAGCGCCAACTGCGCGAGTGGCAGACGCAGAGCCGCGAGCTGGAAGAAGTGCCGCACCGCCTGAACCAGCTGCGGGCCACCGTGCACCAGATGGAGCAGGAGGCCGCTGCCGGTCGACAAATCGAAATCAAGCTGGGCGCAGCGCCAGCGCTCAAGCAGCAGCGTAAGTACCTGCGCGAGCGCTTGGACGCGCTGAACAAGATGCTGGACGCCCAGCTTCGGGAACAGAAGGCGAATGGTGACGCCCCGGCTCAGTTGAGCCAGCTCCGCCAGGAGCTGGGCGCTGTCAACGATCCGCGGGCGGAGCGACAGGCGCTGCTTAGGACCGCGGCGCGTAAGAAGGACATTGAGACTGATCTGGTGCACATCCAGCGCAGGCTGACAGAAGCCGAAGAGCACCGCGCCAGGCTCGAGGAGAAGGTGCAGGGTTTGGAGCGGGCGCGGGAGACGTTGACCGCTCAGGAGCTTCGGCGGGAAGAGGCGTCCGCCGGCTACTGTTCGTACCTGGCGCAGCAGGCGATTGCGGAGCTGGCCTCCACCTCCCAGGCGGAGCTGGATAACGTACCGAAGGACCTGGCCGCACAGCGCCGCCTGCGCGAGCAGGCCGAAGCCCGTGAAACGGGCCTGCGGTCATCAATCGGCGAGCTCGCTGACGCGCCGCCGCGAGTGACGGCGCTGGGCGCGCAGATCGAGCAGGCTGAGCTTCGGGCGGCCGAGTGGCGAGAGGCTCTTCAGGCGGCTACCGTGGAGTATGCCGCTGCCGAAGCCAACCGTGCCGAGATGGAGGCGCGCCACGCCGAGCTGAAGATTCACCAGAGGGCGTGTGACCTGCTGCAGATGGCGCGCAGCACGATCCAGGAAGCAGACGCGAGGATCGGGCGTACAGTGCGAACCGAGCTGGCCGCTGCCGCCAGCGGCTATTTGCGGCATCTCTTAGCCGAGCCCGACCTGGCAATGTCCTGGAAGTGGGCTGAGGCGCCGGTCCTGGTCAGGACCGACGCCGTTCTCCCACTTGATGAGCTGAGCTCGTTGATGCAAGCCTATTGCGCGCTCGCGCTGCGATTAGCGCTGGCTGATGATGCCTGTCGTTTCGGAACGGTGCTGGTCACCGGCCTGGGCCCGCTGCAGCCCTCGCACGATCTGGCCGACAGGCTGGAGCGCCTGCCGCAGCTCGATCAGTTCTTAGTGGCTTCGGGCTGGTAGGCAGGCGGCGCGCCTCGCCGGGTGGCTCGCCGGTAGATCAGCCAGCCCGCCAGCAGCAGCACCGCCGGAATGGGTAGCAGGATACCCATCCAGATGAGCACGACAGCAAAGCCCTGTAGGCCAGCCAGCAAGGCTTGCCACGCTTGTTGCGCGGCCTGCACCGGCTTCGGCAGCGGCCCCGGCTTGGGCGCGGGGGTCGCACCCACTGGCGAGAGGCTCAGAGTGATGCTCGACAGCTCCGACTGGTGCGCTAGCACGTTCTGCCGGCCCTTGATCTGATCCATCTGGGTCTGGATGGTGGCAACTTCGCGCGTCAGGGTGATGATGTCCGACACCGCTGTGGCCTTGTCAAGCAGCTTCTGGTACGCGTCCCGAGTAGCCTGCAGGTTCCGGTACTGGGCGTCCAGGTCGATGAACTGGTCGGTCACGTCCTGGGAGCTCACAGTGTCGTTCAGGACGTGACTGCCTCGCGCCCTCAGATCCCGCAGCTTGGCGAGCATGTCCTCGAAAGCATCCGCCGGCACTACGATGGTCATATTCACGAACGTCTTGTCGTCCTGGTTACGAACGGTTTGGCTGGCGATGGTGCCGCGGGCGGTCTTGACCAGTTGATCGACCTGGCCCAGGCTGGCCTCCGGCTCCTCGACGGTGATGCTGAGGTTGGCGTTCTTGACGATCATGCGGTTCAGCGGCGGCAGCGGTTGCAGCGCCGCTGCGCCTTGGAGCGCTGCCGGATTGGGGGCGCCGGCCGGCGCGGGTGCGCCCGCGGCCCGGCCCTGCGCCACGGCGCCTCCAGCCGGCGACGCGTTCGGCCCGGGCTTGACGTCGGCTGTCCCCGCCGTGGGCGGGGCCGATTGCGCCGGCGCGCCTGGGGTTGTCGCCGACCCGCAGCCTGCCAGGGCCAGCAGCAGGGGAACGAAGACCAGATGCTTGAGATTCATGAATGAACTCCTTTGATTTCGAGCTACCCTAACGACGACTTGCAGGCCGAATTGGTTCCACCCCATCGCTGAGAGCTGATAGCTGATAGCTGATAGCTCTCTCGTTTCCTCCGCCCAGGCCGGCGAGCTCAGTGCCTTCAATGAGCTGGTAGTGCGTTATGAGGGCGCCGTCTACAACCTTTGCCTGCGAATGCTGAGCGACACGCAATCCGCGGAAGACGCCAGCCAGGAGACGTTCTTTGCCGCGTACCGGTCAATCAAGAGCTTCCGCGGCGGCGCCTTTCGTGGCTGGCTGCTGCGCATCGCCGCCAACCAGTGCTATGACCAGCTGCGCCAGCGGCAGCGGCGTCCGGCGGATTCGCTGCCCGATGAGCCGTTGGTGGTCGACGCCAGCCCGCGGCCGGAGGAGGCCGCGTTGAGCGCCGAGACCATCGCCGCCCTCGAGCACGCCATCGGCCAGCTGCCGGCTGATCAGCGGCTGTGCGTTCTGCTGGTGGATGTGCAGGGCCTCGACTATGAGGAGGCAGCGCAAGCCATGGACCTGAACCTGGGCACGGTCAAGTCGCGTCTGAGTCGCGCCCGGGCCCA
>DATGVV010000310.1:0-12500 GCA_035299885.1 Chloroflexota bacterium
GGTGGCGGTGCTGGCAGTCATGATCCCGGGGCTGGCTGCAGCGCTGGTGGCCGGCCGGGCCACTCCCGACGAGCTTGTGGCGGACAAGACGCGGATTTCGATCGAGAGTTCCGAGTCAGTGGCATTGCCAACGTCGTGGCCGGGATCGTCGGGGGCATGCCCGGCTACGCGTCCGTCAGCCGCACCTCGCTCAATTTTAAAGCTGGGGCAACCTCACGTGCAGCGGGCATCTGGTGCGGTTTGCTGATCCTGGCCGTGACCTTCGCCTTCACGCCAGTGCTGACCTACCTCCCCAAACCGGTGCTGGCCGGGCTGCTCGTGGCGTTGAGTTACGGCATGGTGCGGGAATGGCTGTGGGACAGCTTCTTCCGGCTGCCGCTCAGCGAATATGTGCTTATTCTGGCCATCACAGCGCTGATCGTGGGGCCGGGCCTCGTGCCCGGATTTGGTTTCGGCATCCTGGCTTCGACCGTGCTGTTCGTCTACCGCTACGGCCGAGCTCGGCACGTGCGGCACGGCTTCAGCGCCAGCCAGCATTCGTCCAATAAGGAGCGGCCGGTGCCGCACATCGCGAGTCTGCGCCGTCGCGGAGAGGCCGCCCGTGTGCTGTCCTTGCAGGGCTACCTCTTCTTTGGCAGCGCCATCGGCATCGTCGACAGCTGCCGGCAGCTGATCGAACGAGAGGGCGTCCAATACCTGCTGCTCGACTTCCGCTTGGTCGAGGGCATCGACATCTCGGCCTCGTCGGCTTTTGCCAAGCTGTACCAGGTCTGCCGACGACGGTCTGGCCAGCTGCTGCTAACAGGCCTGGGCGAACCGGTGCGGCAGCTGCTGGATCGCACTGGACTGCTGGCCCTGCCTGGACTCCACGTGCTGCCAGATCTGGACCGGGGTCTGGAGTGGATCGAGGATCAGCTGCTGGCCGGCGATCCTCTCCCGGCCGAGGCGGGCGGTTGCGACTCGGACCTGCATGTGCTGCTGCAGCAGAACCTCACGGCTGAGGCGCTGGACGTCGTCCTGAACATGTGCAACACCATCAGCTTTTCACCCGGAGAAGCGCTTTTTCGACGCAATGACCCGGGGGACTCGCTGTACCTGATCGAGCGTGGCCAAGTGTCTGTAATGCTGCCATTCGAAGATGGCCAGCCTGCCCGATTGGGCTCCTCTGGCGCCGGCACAGTAGTGGGCGAAGGCGCTGTACACGCGGCAGCCGCGCTCCGCCGACGTCATCGCCGACACCACCTGCCAGGCCCGCCAGCTTACACTCGACGCGCTGGCCACGATGCAGCGCGACTACCCGGACGCGGCGCTCCAGTTCCACAGGTTGATCGTGAGGATCCTGGCTGGTCGGCTGGCAGCCGCCAACAGCCGTCTCAAGGCCCTGTCGTAGGGGTATGGAGGGCAGTCGCCGCGGGACCATCGGTACCATAGGACCACGATGAAGGACATCGCTCCACAACTCCGGATATGGCAGCAGCAAGGCAAGCGCTTTGCCATGGCGACGCTGGTGAAGGTCGACCGTTCGGCGCCCAAGCCGCCGGGCTCTGTCATGGCCGTGTGCGAGGACGGCACGGTCGCCGGCTCGGTGTCTGGCGGCTGCGTCGAAAGCGCGCTGCACGAGGAGGCCCTCGGCGTCATTCAGTCCGGCGCGCCCAAGACCGTGACCTATGGCATCTCCGATACCGAGGGTTGGAACGTGGGGCTTGCCTGCGGCGGCCAACTGCACCTGTTCGTCGATCGGCCAGAGCTGCCCGCCGGACTGCTCGAGGCCATCGAAGGCAGTGAGCCGGTCGCCCTAGCGACGGTCGTCAGCGGTGAGACTGCCGGCCGGCGGACGCTCATCCGGCCCGACGATCAGTCGCAGACCGCCGACCCGGTTGGCGCCGACGCGCAGATCCTGCTGGCCAAGCAGGCCACGGAGCTGCGCTCCTATCCCGAGGGCGACGTCTTCATCCAGACCTTCGCGCCCGCCGCCGAGATGTACGTCTTTGGCGCGGTCGATTTCAGCGCCGCGATGACCAGAATGGGCAAGTTCCTGGGCTACCACGTGATCGTCATCGATCCGCGAGCGGTGTTTGCCACCAAGGAGCGCTTTCCGGATGCCGACCAGGTGGTGGTCGACTGGCCTGACAAGTTCCTGGCCAGGGCGGCCATTGGCCCCAGCACGGCCATGATCATCCTGACGCACGACCCTAAGTTCGATATCCCCGCCCTGCTGCACGCCCTCAAGACCGATGCCGGTTACATCGGCGCGATGGGCGCCAAGCGGACCAACGAGGAGCGCTTTCGCAAACTCCGCGAGGCCGGCTGCAGCGAGGAGCAGCTGGCCCGCATCCACGCGCCCATTGGCCTCGACATCGGCGGGAAGAGCCCGGAGGAAACGGCCGTTTCGATCGCCGCCGAGATCATCGCCCTGCGCAACGGCAAGCTCCAGCGGTGAAGGTCGCCTTTACAGCTGCTGGGCGCGGCGCGTAGCAGTATGCTGTAGCCGCCATGCTGTCACGCGAAGACAACGAGCTCATCACTCAGGTTGGCCCCGGCACCGCCATGGGCGAGACCATGCGCCGCTATTGGATGCCGGCGCTCCTTTCCGAGGAGCTGCCTGAGCCGGATTGCCCGCCGGTCCGGGTCGGTCTGCTGGGCGAGCAGCTGGTTGCGTTTCGCGACACTAATGGCCGGGTGGGGCTGCTCGGCCAGCATTGTCCCCATCGCGGCGCCTCGCTGTTCTTTGGCCGCAACGAGGAATGCGGCCTGCGCTGCGTCTACCATGGCTGGAAGTACGACGTCGACGGCAACTGCGTCGACATGCCAAATGAGCCGCCGGAAAGCAATTTCAAGCAAAAGGTCCGCCACACCGCCTATCCCTGCGAGGAGCGCGGCGGCGTCATCTGGGCCTACACGGGACCGGCCGAGAAGCGGCCGCCGCTGGTCAACCTGGAGTGGATGCGACTGCCGGCCGGCCACAGCTTCATCTCCAAGTCGTATGAGGACTGCAATTACCTCCAGGCGCTGGAGGGCGGTGTTGACACCTCGCATTCCTCTTTCCTGCACCGCCGCAAAGAAGAAGTCACCGCGCCCTGGCGGCGGACCGAGACCTGGCGTAAGCGGTCCACCGCGCCAAAGCTGGAGGTATTGACCACCGATTACGGCTTTACGTATGCCGGCATCCGCAATCTGCCCGACGACAGCCAAAACTACGTCCGGGTCTACCACTTCGTCATGCCGTTCTATCAACTGCGGGCCTATGAGGGCTATGTGGAGGGCCAGCCGGTCATCCAGGGCCACATGTGGGTGCCTATCGACGACCAGCGCACCTGGGTCTACAACTGGATTTACCACCGCAACGGCTCCGCGCTCTCCGAGGAAGAGGTCCTGCTCGAGGAGTGCGAGACTGGCCGCTCACCGGAGGACATGCTGCCGGGCTCCCGCCTGAAGGCCAACCGCTCGAACGACTATTTCATCGATCGCGAGGCCCAGCGCACGTCCAGCTTTACCGGAATCCCGGGCGTGAACACGCAGGACATCGCCGTCCAGGAGTCGATGGGGCCCATTTACGACCGCACCCAAGAGCACCTGGGAACGTCCGACCTGGCGGTGATCACCACCCGCCGGCTGCTCCTCGATGCCGCGCGAGCCGTCCAAAAGGGGCAAGACCCACTCGGCTGGGATGGCGGCTGCAGCGACCGCGTCCGCCCCGCTGAGGGCCTGCTCCCAGCCTCCGTCCCATGGCACGACGCGATCTCCGCCGACCTCGTCGCCGTGGCCTAATGTCATCCTGAGGAGCGCAGCGACGAAGGACCTTGCCCGCAGGCAGACGAGGAAGGTCCTTCGCTGCGCTCAGGATGACATCTAACCTTACCGCTCGTCTGGCGGCGTTCACCGCCGGGCTCCGCTACGAGCAGCTGCCGGGCGAGGCGGTGCACGCCATTAAGCGCATCCTGCTGGACTGCCTCGGCACGAGCCTCGCCGGGAGTTCGCTGGGCGCCGGCGTGCCGCAGCTGCTGGCGCTGGTCGAGCAGGCCGGCGGCGCTCCCGAGGCCGCCATCCTGGGCACGAGCTTGCGCGCGCCGGCGCATCTGGCCGCGCTGGCCAATGGCGGCCTGGCGCATGCTCTCAACTACGACGACTACCTGCCGGTGGCTGGCCTGCACCTGGGCGTGACCGGCGTGCCTGCCGCGCTGGCCGTCGCCGATCGAACTGGCGGTGTGAGCGGCAAGGAGCTGATAACTGCCATCGCCGCCGGCTGCGAGCTCATGGCGCGCTTGGGGTTGGCCATCGAGAAGGGCTCTTACACGGAGACGCGGCCGCAGACCAGCCAGATGCTGGGCTACTTCAACGCTGCCGCCAGCGCTGGCCGCGTGCTCCGGCTGAGCGCGGCGCAGATGCACAGCGCGCTCGGCCTGGCCCTGATGCAGTGCTCCGGCGGGCGGCAGCCGGTGGTCGAGGGCGCCCAGGCCAAGGCCCTATACGCCGCCTGGCCCAACCAGACTGGCGCCCAAAGCGCGCTGCTGGCCAAGCAGGGCCTGGATGGCGTTTGCGCCGCCTTCGAGGGCGAAGCGGGCTTGTACGCTACGTATTTTCAGGGCCGCTACTCCGCGGCCGCTCTCGACCAAGATCTCGGCGAGGTTTATCGCCTGCAAGGTGTCACCTTCAAGCCCTGGCCCACGACCAATGTCGCTCACGTGTTCATCGAAGCAGCCATATCCCTCATGGCCGAGCACAATCCGCGCCCCCCGGACATCGCCGCCGTTCACCTGCGAGGCCAGGATCACATCCGAACGTTCTGCGAACCGGCCGCCGTGCGCCAGGCGCCGCGCACGTCCGTCGATGCCGAGGACAGCATCCCATTCTCCGTGGCCAAGGCGCTGGCCAACGGCCGCATCGGCCTGGCCGACCTCCAGGCCGATGGCCTGAAGCAGCCCGAGGCGCTCCGCATCGCCGCGGCCACCACCTATTCCACCGACGAGACTTTGGGCACCGCCGGCGTTGCCGAGCTCACCACCACATCTGGCCAGCGCTTCGCGCAGCGTGTGGACCGGCCCCTGGGCTTCCCGCCGCGCGAGTTGAGCGACGATCAGCTCGTCGCCAAGTTCCGCGACTGCGCCGCCCACTCCGTACGCCCGGTTGAGATTGACGCGGCCATCGGTCTCGTCTGGAACCTGGAGCGCGTGGACGACGTCCGGCGCCTCACGGCGGCGCTCAGCTCAGGAAATCAATAAGGGCCTGCGATAGCTCCTTGGGCCGTTCGGTTGGGATGAAGTGGGCAGTGTCCGGCAGGACTACCAGCTTGGAGTCGGGGATGCCCTGGTTCAACGTGTGCGCCATTTCCAGCGCGTTCACCTCGTCCTGCTCACCCCACACGATGAGGGTGGGGACTTTGATGTGTGGCAGCCGCCGCACGGTGCTGTAGCGCTGCCGGTTAGCCGCATCGTTCATATGGCTCAGGATGCGCCGGTAGGCCTCGATGGCACCCGGCACCTGGGTCTTCTTGAAGTTCATGTCGACCAGCGCCTCGATGTCGGTGTCCACCTTGACCGTTCGCTTGAGCATGTCGCGGATGTCGTCACGCGAGGGCGGCTGGAACTCGGTCATGGTCCGCAACGTCCGCGCCGCCGTACCGCCGGCCGCCACCAGCACTAGCTTGCGCACCCGCTGCGGGCTCTCGTAGCCGAACAGGGTGGCCACCCAACCGCCCATCGAGTGGCCTACGATATGTGACGACTCGATGCCGAGCGCGTCCTGCAGCTCGCGCACGAAATCGACCAGGTAGGCGAAGGAGTACTCGCCCTGGAAGCGGTCGCCCAATCCCCAACCAAGAAAGTCGGGCGCAATCGCCCGGAAGCGCTGCGCCAGCGGCTCCATCACGAACTGCCAGCGGTCACCGCCGGCGGCGAAGTCCACCCCGTGCAGCAGGATCACCGGATCGCCACTGCCCGCCTCGAGGTAACGCGTCTTTCCGTGGCTCAGCTCGACGTATTTCTCAGCAATCATCGCCTGCGAGCTTACACCGTACGGCCGGGTATCATGCTCCCGAACATGAGCCCTCGACTGATTCCTGTTGTTGCTTTCGCGATCCTGCTGGCTGGCTGCGGCGGTACGACTGCTCCGGCGTCGAGCACTCCCGCATCCGGCGTCGCGTCTACTCCAGGCAGCGCCGCCGCCTCCAAGCCTGCCGCGGCAACTTCCACAGCGGCTAAGCCGTCCGGCGTGGCCTCGGCATCCGCGGCTGCCAAGCCGGCGTCCTCGACGGCCGCTAAGCCGGCCGCCAGCGGTGCCGGGGAGGCTCAGCCCGCCGGCAGCGCAGCTACCGCCAGCACGCCGCCGGGTTCTGCCGAGCACGGCAAGGACGTCTACGTCAAGGTCGGCTGCTATGAATGCCACGGCTACGCAGGCCAGGGCGCGCAGGCCACCGGCCCCAAGCTGGCTCCCAATCCGCTGCCCTACGTGGCCTTCGCGGCCCAGGTGCGGACGCCCCGCCAGGACATGCCCAAGTACCCCACCCAAACCGTGAGTGACCAGGACCTAGCCGATATCTACGCCTTCGTGCAGGCGATCCCCGCGCCGCCCTCGCCTCAGAGCATTCCGCTGCTGAACAATCGCTAGCCGCTACCGCGGCTGGCTGACCACGTCAACCAGGGCTGGTGAGCCGCTCTTCACAACCTCCAGCGCCTGTTTCAGCGTGCTCGCAAGCTGGCTGGGATCGGTAATTGGGCCGGCCGACCACCAGCCCATCGATGCCGCCAGCTTGGCGTAGTCGATGTCCGGATTGGTGATTGTGGTGCCGATGCCGGCCTGGTCCGCTCGCCGGTTGTGGAGCGAGGCCATTCTCTGGAGGTGCATGACCTCCTGGTGGTAGGCCCGGTTGTTGTGGACGATGCTGAGCAGCGGGACCTTGTGATGCGCCGCCGTCCACAGCACGCCCGGCGCGTACATCAAATCGCCGTCCGGCTGGAAATTGATGGTGATCAGTCCCTTGGCCTTGTTAGCCAGGGCCACGCCCACGGCCGCTGGCGAGTTGTAGCCGACGCCTGCGCCACCGGAGCCGCCGAACACCTGGTTGTAGTCGGTGATCTTCCACAGCCGAGCCGGCCAGCCCTGCAGGCCATTGGTCGCGAGTGACCATTTCTCGTTCTTGATCACGTTCCAGGTCTCGGCCGCCAGGCGGGCGGTGCTGATCGGGCTGGCGTCCCAGCCGTAGCTTGCGTTCGTCACGGCATTCTGCTGCTGCCTCTGAAAGAGCTCCTTCAGGCTGTCAAGCCGGCCGCTGGCTTTGGTGCCAACCTCGCTTTTGATGGCGTCGATCAGGGTGGGCAGGCTGGCCTGAACGTCGCCCTGGATGGACAGGTCCACGGGCTGGAAACGCTCGAAATCCTGGTAGTTGGATTTAATGTACGTGTCGCCCAGGCTGATGTGTACGACCTTGACGTCAGGCTTGGCGATGCGGCGATAGTCGTGGTAGGGGTCGCCCACGCTGTTGAGCAGGCCCCACAGGTCGGCGACTTCGAGCGCCAGAATGAAGTCGGCGTCGCGAATGAGCTGCCCGCGCATGCCCGAGAGGTTGGCGAAATGGTCGTTTGGCATGTTCATGCGGCCGCCGAGATCGATCACCGGCGCGCCGGCCGTCTCGGCCAGCTGAACCATCAGCTTGAGGCCGTCCGCCGTGCGGGCTGCCCGGTCGGCAATGATCACCGGATTTTGGGAAGCGCCCAGCATGCGGGCCGCTTCCCGCAAAGCGCCGACGTCGCCCTGTGGCGGCGCTGACGTGCTGAGCTTGGGGATCTTGAGCTCAGCTTCGTTTTCGACCTGCGTCTCTTGCAGGTCGGCATCGGCCACGATCAGCACCGGCTCCATGGGCGGCGTGGTCGCCACCTTGTAGGCGCGGGCCATGGACTCGGCGAAGTGCTGCAGCGAGGCCGGCTGGTCGTCCCACTTGGTGAAGTCGCGCACCAGCGCAGCCGGGTCTTGCGCCGAGTGGTACCACTCAACCCCTGGACGCCGCTTGGCCGCGTCCACCAGGTTGCCGGCCATGAGGAGGATCGGCACGCGGTCACACCAGGCGTTGTAGATGCCCATGGCGGCATGCTGCAGCCCCACCGTGCTGTGCGCCAGAATGGCCATCGGCTTGCCTGCCGCCTTGGCGTAGCCGTGCGCGATAGCCGCGGATGACTCCTCATGCATGGCTGTGATGAACTCGGGCTTCGAGTTGCCGCCGTAGTTGACGATCGATTCCTGGAGGCTGCGAAAGCTGGAGCCCGGGTTAGATGCGACATAGTCGATACCCAGCGACTTCATGACGTCGACCATGAAGTCGGATCCTGGACGTGAGACAACGATCGAACTGAGCAACGCTCTCTGGCCGCCGGCCGTGGGCTTGCTCGCGGGGGCAGGCTTCTCGCTCGCCTCCTGTGCGTGGGCGGTTTCCGCCAGCTTGCCCGCGAGCGCCGCCGCTGCCCCGGCCGCTGCCGCGCCTTTCAAAAAGGATCGGCGATCGATTCCGGTGGTGTCGCTCGCATCAGAGGCCATGTCGTCGTACTCCTGAAGTGATAGTCAGCCTGTGCCGTCTATTTGGTGCAAACAGGCGGCACTTGTCAAGGTGCGAGAGTGGAACCGACCTGAGTCAGCGCCGGTATCATCCTGAGGAAGATGAAAGCCCGACCGATCCCTGTCCTGTCCCTCGCTGCCCTGCTGCTGGCCGCTTGCGGCTCTCTGGCGGGGGCGCCGGCCAGCACCACCGGCGAGCGCGCGTCCGGTGGCTCGAGCGCGGCGTCTGCCAAGGCAGCTGCCCAGTCGTCAACCAAGCTGGTGGTGTCGTACGGTGAGCTGGTACCGCAGTCGGTGCCGGTATTTCTCGCCAAGGACGCCGGCGTCTACCAGCAGAACGGCCTAGACGTGGACCTGCAGCTGATTGTCAGCTCGGCTGAGATTCCGGCGCTCATCGCCGGCGAGACGCAGTTCTCGAGTGGTGGCGGCGCGCACGTGCTGAACGCGGCTGCCGCGGGCGCCGACGTCGTCGTGCTGGGAGCTGTGGCTGGGCTGTCGCCATTCCGCTTATACGTGCAGCCGTCGATCAAGTCGGTCCGAGAGCTCAAGGGCAAGAACGTCGGCATCAGCAAGTTCGGCTCGCCGTCCGAGGTCGCCCTACGCGTGGTCCTGCGCAAGAACGGCATGGACCCCGAGAAGGACGTGCGCTTCGTCGAGCTGGGCAGCACTCAGGCGCGGACTGCCGCGCTGATCCAGAAGACCATCGACGGCGGCATGGCCAATCCACTGGAGGCGGCCCAGCTGGAGAAGAACGGCCTTGTTTCGTTGTACGACCTGGCTAAGGAAAAAACGCCGTCCGCTCAGTCGCTGATCATCGGGCGCCGCGATTGGGTGAACGGCCACCGCGAGGTCGTGCAGCGTTACGTCGACGCTGTCTCGCAGGCGCTGGTCAAGACGCATCAGGATAAGGCGCTGACCGTCGGCATCATGAAAAAGTGGTTTAAGTCCGATGACGAGCCGCTGATGGCCAGCATCTACGATGCGTACACCACCACGGGCTTGTGGCCCGCCGGCGCGCCCTACGCCACGCCGCAGATGTTCGACGACGCCAAAGAGACTGTCGGCGCGGCGGAGCCCAAGGTCCGGGATCTTGACTTGTCGAAAATGATCGACTCCTCGTTCGTCAAGAACGCTGAGGACCGCGGCCTAAGCAAATAGATGTCATCCTGAGGAGCCACAGCGACGAAGGACCTTCCGCCGCAGCGGCCGTGGAAGATCCTTCGCTTCGCTCAGGATGACAGAGACTAACGGCGTTCGCTGACGTCGATCAGCACGCCGTCGGGGTCGGCCAGGTGCTTCTGGCCGTAGCGGCAGCCCTCAAAGAGCTTCAGGCGGGCCTGGCCTTCAGGGCCGGCGCCAACCGGCCGCGGCGCCAGATGGTGGTTCTTGTTGACGATGGCCTGCAGGTCGGCCTCGAACTGAGCCAGGCTCTCCACCTCGAAGCCGATGTGGTCTAACGCCGGCCGCTCGATGCCGCTGCCCTCGTAATCCGTGATCTTCCATGGAGCGATGACCAGCGTGACCGTGCCGTCGCTCAGGTGGAAGTGATTGTCGGGCGTCTGCTCGACCTCTTCCAAGTCGAACAGCTCCGTGTAGAACTGAGCCAGTAGGTCCGGCTTGACGGTCCGCAGCTGGAAGTGGCTGACGCGCCGCGGCGTACGCTCGATATCGGCCACGTACACGTCTGTGCGATTGGCCATGCCCCGCTGCGAGAGGTCGAAGACGTTGCCGGCCGGATCGTGCATGCTGATCCCAGCGAAAGGACGGTTTGAGGGCCGCTTCAGCCACTGCACCTCCGGGAAGTGCTTGTGGGCTCTGGCGAAGACCTCGTCGACATCGTCCACCTCGAAGCCGAAGTGGTCGAGGCCACCCTGGCGGCCGGACTTGCGGGGATTGACGTTCAAGCCCAGGTAGCCGTCGGTGACGGCCACAGCCGATTCGGGCCGGGACTTCTCGAACGTGCGCAGCCCGAACAGCGCTTCGTAGAAACGGCCCTCGACGGCGTAGTTATCGCTCACGATGGCCAGGTGCTTCAGCTTGGCAGTCATTGTGGCGACAATCCTACTCCACCACGATGCGGGCGTCGACGATCAGCAGGCCGTCGGCGTAGGCGAAAGCGGGATTGCAGTCGATCGAGCTGATGCGCGGCTCGGCCAGCATCAGCTCCGCGAGCGTTTGCAGGGCATGTACGATTGCCTGCCGGTCAGCCGGCACTTGCCCCCTGGCGCCCTGGAGCAAGGGCGCAGCGCGGATCTCGTCGAGCATCTCATCGGCATCGATCTCGGCCAGCGGCGCAACGCGCAGCGCCACGTCCTTGAGCGTCTCCACGAAGATGCCGCCCAAGCCAAACAGGACGACCGGACCGAACACTGGATCGCGGTGGGCGCCCAGTGCCAACTCGGCGATCCCGGGCTTGGCCATTGGTTGGATGGCCGCGCCCTCAAAGCCGGCCAGCCGCTGCAGCTCGTTGAAGGCTTCTGCCAGCGCCTCGAGCGTGGCCAGGCCCAGCTTCACCCCGCCGGCGTCGCTCTTATGGACGATCTCGGGTGAGATCACCTTAGCTGCCACCGGGTAGCCGAAGCCCGCGGCGGCCTTCATCGCCTCATCCAACTTGTGAGCCCACGTCGTGGGCACCACGGGCAGCCCCGCCTCTCGCAGCAGGTCCTTGGCGTGAACTTCGTTTAAAGTTCCTCCCGCGGCCGGCAATGTCATCCTGAGCGAAGCGAAGGACCTTTCCGGCGCGTCGGCGGAAGGTCCTTCGGCCAGCGGCCTCAGGATGACGTGGGAGGCCAGCCAGCGGCTGTACCACCCTAGCCGGCCGAGGGCCCACATCCCGCGGCCGTAGCCTTGCAGGAAGGTCAGGCTGGTGTCGCGCAGCACCTGGCCCCACTCCTCGTTGAACTGGTCCGAGGTGCGCGACAGCACGGCGAACAGCCGGTCTGGGTGCGCCGCGCGGGCCGCAAGAAGCTCCTCAGTGCGGGGTGTCAAGCTGCCCAACGAGCCGCTGCGGGGGATGGTGTAGCGCGCCACCACCACGTCAACGTCGTCCTGTGTGGCGAAGCTGCGCAGCGCCAGCGGGAACAGCTCGGCCATCTTGGGCTGGCCCCACGAGCCGGCCGTGTCCAGCGGGTTGCCGGGCGTCATGTGCTCCTCGAGGCCTGACTCGTCCAACGCGCGAGCTGTGTGAGCCGATGGCTCCGGCAGAGGCACCCCAGCCGCCGTGGCGGTGTCGCACAGCAGCTCCGTTCCGCCGCCGGAGATCTCGATGATGGCCACGCGCTCCAGCTGCCGCTGCCGCAGCACCTTCACGGCCCCGCTCAGCAGCGCGCCCATCTCCACCAGCTCGTCGATGTCGCGCACGCGGATGATGCCCTTCTGCCGGAACAGCGCGTCGTACACGGCCTCGCTGCCGGCCAGCGCGCCGGTGTGGGTCAAGGCCGAGCGAGCGCCCTTCTCCGAGACGCCGAGCTTGAGCAGCACGATGGGCTTGCGGGCGGCAGCGGCGCGTTCGGCGGCTGCCACGAACAGCACCGGGTCGCGGACGGCCTCGACGATGCCCAGAACCACCTCGGTTGCCGGATCGCCGGCGAAGTAGTCCAGCGCGTCGGCGCTACTGATGCCGGCCTCGTTGCCCGACGCGATCAGGTGGGCGAAGCCGATGCCGCGGGCGCTGCCGTACGACACCACCTCGTTCAGCAGTCCGCCGCTGTTCGAGATCACGGCCACGTTGCCCGGCCGCGCGCCGCCCAGCCCGGCGCCGCCGAACGCCGCTGTCCGCTCGACCAGCGACGCGGCGCCAAAGCAGTTCGGTCCGACCACAACAATGTTTCGCTCGCGCGCGAGCTTTGAGATCTGCGCCTGCAGCGCTCGCCCGGTGTCGTCCGCCTCGGCGAAGCCACTGCTGACGATCGTCACGGCCCGCACGCCCTTATCGGCGCAGCCCTGCAGCGCCGGTAGGA
>DATGVV010000311.1:0-4337 GCA_035299885.1 Chloroflexota bacterium
TCCCCTCTCCCTCTGGGAGAGGGTCTGGGTGAGGGTCCGCTAGGCAAGCTGCGGTTCGCTGCCAGCCAGTTCCTGGTGCAGCGACAGCCCGAGGGACGCAGCGTCATCGCCGGCTATCACTGGTTCGGCGATTGGGGGCGCGACACCATGATCGCGCTGCCGGGCCTGGCTCTTGGCACCGGCCAGCCGGAGCTGGCTAAGGACATTCTGCGCACGTTCGCCGGGTTCGTCGACCGGGGCATGATCCCAAACGCCTTCGGCGAGCATGGCGGCGCCGAGTACAACAACGTGGACGGCACGCTGTGGTTCTTCGCCGCCATCGACCGCTACCTGCGCGGCAGCGGCGAGAGCGCATTTATGGGCGAGATCTTCCCCACGCTCGAAGGCATCGTGGACTGGCACCTCAAAGGGACGCGCTACAACATCAAAGTCGATCCCGCTGACGGCTTGCTGTACGCCGGCGAAGAGGGCGTGCAGCTGACCTGGATGGACGCCAAGGTCGATGACTGGGTCGTCACCCCGCGGATCGGCAAACCGGTCGAAGTCAACGCCCTGTGGTTCAACGCGATCTGCCTCATGGCGGCTTGGGCGCGCGAGCTGCAGCGGGAAAGCAGCGACTACGAGCAGCTTGCAACCCAGATCGGGAAGAACTTCCGCAAGCGTTTCTGGTATGCCGCCGGCCACTACCTGTACGACGTAGTGGATGGCCCCGATGGGGACGATGCGAGTCTCCGGCCTAACCAGATCTTCGCCGTGTCGCTGCCGTACGCGGCTGTCTACGGTCCGCACGCTAAAGCCGTGGTTGCGGCCGTCGAGCGGGCGCTCCTCACGCCGGTTGGCCTGCGCAGCCTGGCGCCGGACGACCCGCGGTACGTGGGTGAGCACACCGGCGACCGCTGGCAGCGCGACGCTTCCTATCACCGGGGGACCGTCTGGAGCTGGCTTATCGGGCCCTTCCTCGACGCCCACCTGCGCGTGCACAAGGACAAGAGCCGGGCCGAGGAACTGCTGCGGGGGCTGCTGCAGCACATGGATGCAGAATCGGGCATCGGTACGATTAGTGAGGTTTTCGACGGCGACGAGCCGCACCGGCCGCGAGGCTGCATCGCCCAAGCGTGGAGCGTGGCCGAGGTGCTGCGCATCTGGCAGCAGCTCCATACGGAGACGCCGCCGAAACCATTGAACCTCGTTGGAGGCAACCATGGCGGCCATTGAGACGGTCACGGCGCGTGAGATCCTGGATTCCCGCGGCAACCCCACCCTCGAAGTCGAGGTCACGCTCGACGACGGCGCCATGGGGCGGGCTGCCGTGCCCTCGGGTGCGTCGACGGGCACGCACGAAGCCGTCGAGTTGCGCGATGGCGACAAGAAACGCTTTGGCGGTAAAGGCGTCCAGAAAGCTGTGGCCAACGTCATCGAGACGATCACACCCGAGATCGATGGTCTGGAAGCGTCTGACCAGGTATTGATCGACCGCACGCTGATCGACCTCGATGGCACGCCCAACAAGGCGCGCCTGGGCGCCAACGCCATCCTGGGCGTGTCCCTGGCGGTGGCGCACGCAGCCGCGGCGTCGCTCGATCTGCCTTTGTACCGCTACCTGGGCGGGGTAAACGGCAAGCTGCTGCCGGTGCCGCTCATGAACATCCTCAACGGCGGCGTGCACGCCGACAACAACGTCGATTTCCAGGAGTTCATGGTCGCGCCGGTTGGTGCGAACTCCTTTGCCGACGCGCTGCGCATGGGCGCCGAGGTCTTTCAGGCGCTCAAGGCCATCCTCCACACACGCGGCGGCTCGGGCGGCCAGGGCGACGAGGGCGGCTTCGCCCCCAATCTCAAGAGCAACAGCGAAGCCGTGGAGGTGGTGGTCGAGGCCATCGAAGCGGCCGGCTACAAGCCAGGACAACAGGTCGCCATCGCCCTCGATCCAGCTGCGTCGGAGTTTTTCAAGAACGGCAAATACGAGCTGAAAGGCGAAGGTAAGACGCTGTCGGCCGGCGAGATGGCGGACCTGTGGGAGGACTGGGCCAGCCGCTACCCCATCGTGTCCCTCGAGGACGGCATGGCCGAGGACGATTGGGATGGGTGGCAGGACCTGACACGCCGGCTTGGCAGCCGCATCCAGCTCGTTGGCGACGACCTGTTCGTGACGAATACCGAACGGCTGCGGCGCGGCATCGACAGCGGCGTAGCCAACTCAATCCTCATCAAGGTCAACCAGATCGGCACGCTGACCGAAACGCTGGATGCCATCGAGCTAGCACGCCGCGGCAGCTACACGGCCGTGATCTCCCATCGCTCAGGTGAGACCGAGGACACGACCATTGCCGACATCGCCGTGGCCACCAACGCCGGCCAGATCAAGACCGGTGCGCCTTCTCGCTCCGAGCGCGTCGCAAAGTACAACCAGCTGCTGCGCATCGAAGCCGATCTGGGGGAGGCCGCGGAATTCCACGGCCTCGCCGCGCTGAACTACCGCGCCTAAGCCATTCGATCTATGCTGACTTCTAAGCCTTAAACGAAGGAGTCAGCACATGGGCCGGATCATCGTCGCCAACCGAAGGGGCCACCAGGTCGTGGAGTGGGAAGTCGAGGACGCCGCAGCCGTCAAAGAGGCCGAGCGCATCCTGCGCGAAGCTCGCGAGCAGGGCTGCGCCGTCTCGAAGAAGGTCGACGGCCAGCACGTGATAGACACCGCGCCGTTCGATCCGCGGGTCGAGGAGTACCAGATCATCGCGCCCATTGCCGGCGGTTAAAAGCTTCTTAGAGCGCCTCTTCGGCCGCACGCCGGCCAGCGCAGCTCAGGCCGCCGTCGATCCGCCGCTGGAGCGGCCGTGGCTGCAGCGCTGGGCCCACGTGCCCAAGCGCTCGGCCGGTTTCGACTTCTCCATGGGCGACTACCACGAGGCGCGAGCACGGGGGCGCGAGGTGGCCCGCACGACGCTCGGCGAAGATCGCTGGGCCGAGCTGCAGCGCCGCGGCTACCTCGACCTGCAGTCGCGCCTGTACCCTGGCATGACCTACCGCCTGCGCACTGGCCGGCGCATTGAGGTCCGCTGCGCGGATGGCGTCCGCCCGCCGTGGCCGGAGCGCTTCCTGTGCATCAACCCGACCTATCCGCTGCCGGAAGAGGAGTTCCTCGCGCACCTCTACCTGTACGTGCGCGACCGCGAGGAGGAGGTGGTCCGGGTGGCCGCTCCACAGCCGTGGGATCAGACGCTGGGCCGGACCTTTTAGAAGCGAATAATCACCGGCGTAAAGCCGGCAAACCAATCGGCGCGGCAGAAGGCCGGCTGGAGCTCCAGGACCAGGCGCTCGATGCCTTCCGCCAGCTGGCGGGTGCGGGCGGGGTTTTTCACCAAGTAGCGCCGGTAGAAGTCAGCCACGACGTCTTCGCCCGGTAGCACGCTGACCACACCCTGCAGCAGCACGCTGCGCTGGCCATCGACCCACAGCAGCGCGGCGCGCGGGTTGCGCCGCAGATGGGTCATCTTGCGTGAGCTCGCGCGCGTAACCATGCGGATGGTGAAGCCGTCGTTGATGCAGATCAGCGGCCGGCTGTAGGGAAAACCAGCCGCCGTGGAGGTGATCAGGTACGGATAGATCGGCTTGCCGATGACCTCCAGGATCTGCGCCCGGAGCTCAGGTGTGGCCGGCTGGCTTTCAGCCACCGAGGTAGCGGACTGGCAGCGGTGTCTCGAGCGCCTGGCCAGCGTGCGCCTCAACCCGGTAAGCTTGGCCGTTCGGCCGCGCGCTGACGGTCTCGTGCAAGTCGCGATCGACGAAATGGAAGGCCACGGCGTCCTCCGCGGCCAACCCGGCCGGGAACCCACCCGCGACCGCGCGCATGAAGACAGGGCGGCGTCGCTCCTCGCTGTCGTAGTGTGGGCAGTTGCTGCCCGGCAAGAAGCCGAGGCCGTCGCGCAGCTCGGCGAGCCGCGGTCCGAATGAATCGGTGATGCCCGCCTCAAACCAGCAGATGGAGCCGGCGCTGGAGCCGCACAGGACGATGCCTCGATCCCAGGCCTGCCGCAGCAGCTGGTCCACGCCATGGAGGCGCCAGATGGCCAGCATGTTGGCCGTATTGCCGCCGCCGACGTAGATCACGTCCTGGTCCAGGATGACCGGCGTCAGGTCCTCGTGCTTGCGGGTGAACAGCGGCAGGTGAGTTGGCAGGCAGCCATCGGCGTTGAAGGCCTCATAGAACAGGACCGTGCCGTCGGGCGCGTCGCCGCTGGCGGTGGGAATGTACAGGACCCGGGGCTGTGGTTTGCCAGTCAGCCCGACGATGTAGCAGCGCAGCAGCGGCTCGGATAGGCCCGCTCCTCCGATGGCGA
>DATGVV010000312.1:0-2105 GCA_035299885.1 Chloroflexota bacterium
AACCCGAATCCTCATGACTTCGGGTTGACATATGACGCCCTTCTGTCCTACTGTGTCGCCCGGGGAGGATAGGCTATGGCTGCATGGGATCTGAAAGACAAAGCGGCGGTCTGCGGCGTCGGTCACTCGCCCTACGGTCGACGACTCAACCGCAGTCCCATTGATCTTGCTGGTGAGGCGATTCGCAATGCTTTGGACGATGCCGGTCTGGGCCGCGATGATCTGGATGGGTTGATCGTCAGCTTCGGCACGCCCATCGGCGTGGATGCTGATACACTGGCCTACACGCTGGGACTCAAACTCACGATGTACAACCAGACCTGGGCGCATGGCCGCTTCACTGCCAGTTGCATCCAGTGGGCGGCGATGGCGGTCAACGCGGGTCTTGCCAAGGCGGTGGCCTGTCTCGCGGCGATCAGTTTCTCTGGTTTTCGTCGGCCGATGATGGGCGGTTCAGGGGATCACGAGGGCGCCAGGGAAGCTGGCGGCGGGCACGGTGAAGATCCCGTCTTTGGCATGACCTCACCGGGTGCTGGCGCGGCCCTGGTGGCGCAGAAGTACTTCAAACGGTTCGGCGCCACCAGTCGCCAACTCGCTGCGGTCCCTGTGGCGTTTCGCAAACACGCGTCGCTCAACCCCGTGGCGATCATGCGCGCACCCATCACCGCGGAGGACCATCAGCACTCACGCTTTGTTTGTGCTCCTCTTCACCTCTTGGATTATTGTCTGATCAACGATGGGGCTGCTTGTATCATTGTGACTACCAGCGAGCGGGCACGCGATCTGCAGAAGCTGCCAGTGTATCTCAGCGGCATGCAAGGGCTTCCCGGCGGACGGGAAGAGTTCATCTGGGCCTACCCTGGTTTTGGCACTGCACAGCAAGAGGTGTTCGACTACACCCCTGGTCTCCAGCACGTCTATCAGATGGCGGGGGTGACGCCGGAAGACATCGACGCCCTCTTCACCTACGACGCCTTCTCGATCCTCGCTTGGACGGCGCTCGAGCGGTTCGGCTTCTGCAGCCAGGGCGAAGCCGCAGCGTTTACTCAAGATGGACGCATCGAACTCGGCGGCGCGTTACCGATGAACACCAACGGCGGCCTGCTCTCCGAGGGCCACATCATGGGCTGGAATCATCAAGTGGAGATCGTGCGTCAGTTGCGCGGCGAATGTGGGCAGCGGCAAGTTGTGAATGCCCGGATCATGCAGTGGGCCAACGCCTACGGCGATTCCTTGATCTATCGGAGGTAACCATGGCCGCGTACCACAAGCCTTTGCCTGCCATTTCTCCGCTGAATGAACCATATTGGTACGGTCTCAAGCGGCACGAACTCCAGCTGCCACGCTGCCATGAGTGCGGCACGATCTGGTATCCACCATCACTATTTTGCCCTGGGTGTTGGTCGCGCAATTTTGCCTGGCAGAAACTGAGCGGCCGGGGAAAAGTGAATTCCTGGGTGGTGTTTCACCAGGCATACTTTTCCTCTTTCACAGATGACGTTCCATACAACGTGGCTGAAGTGGAACTGGAAGAAGGGCCACGGCTCCTCACCAACCTGGTGGCGGTGGATAACGACGACATCACTATTGATATGCCAGTAGAGATTGTCTTTGACGACGTGAACGACGAGGTGACGCTGGTGAAGTTCCGGCCGATAAGACTCGGGTTTGACCAATTGAGTTTATCCCGATTAAACCATCGGTTGCCAGGGCGTGAGGCGCACCCGGAAGTTGTGCAGGGCACAGCAGATTTCCATCACCAGATCGCGGACGCCCTCCTTCCACAGGCGGATCCGGTCTGTGACGATGCGACAGCGCTTGACCCTGCTGTTGACATGTTCGATGCGCAGCCGGCGCTGGGTGAGCGCGTGATTCGCCGCTTGCTGCTCTCGTGTCAGCTCCTGGCCGCGTGGTTGCTTGGTCGGCATGAGGATCTCCACCTGGGGGAGCGTAAACGCCAGGAAGCCCAGATCCTGCAACAACCGACTCCCGACAGGGAAGGGATACGGCGTCGCGTCGGCCATCGGCTTCTCATGGATGCGGCCGCCGTAGGTGTCGCTCAGCAAGAGGATGAGGAGCAGCGCATGCACGAGCAGGACATTTTT
>DATGVV010000313.1:0-8254 GCA_035299885.1 Chloroflexota bacterium
CTGCGTCTTCACCTGGATGAGCTGGTTGTGCATGTCGATCAAGTACTGCTTGAGCATCTTCTCGGGGTCTTCGGCCTTGTCCAGCATGTCATTGATGTTGGCTCGCACCAGCTGAGTGACGCGCTCCAGAAGAGTCATAGGGTGTCGCTCCTCAAATATTGCAATCTGCTATATCAGCGTACCACACACCCGAGGGCTGTCAAGAGCCATACTGGACCCATGGCCAACCGGCTCGTCCGCGAGACCAGCCCCTACCTGCTGCAGCATGCTGAGAACCCGGTGGACTGGTATCCCTGGGGTGAGGAAGCGCTGGCCAGGGCCAAGCAAGAGGACAAGCCCATCCTGCTGAGCATCGGCTATTCGGCCTGCCACTGGTGCCATGTCATGGAGCACGAGTCATTCGAGAACCCCGACATCGCGCGCATCATGAACGAGCACTTCGTGAGCATCAAAGTCGATCGCGAGGAACGGCCCGACCTGGACTCCATCTATATGGCGGCCGTGCAGGCGATGACCCAGCGCGGCGGCTGGCCGATGACGGTCTTCCTCACGCCGGCCGGCGCCCCGTTTTACTGCGGCACCTATTTCCCGCCCGAGGACCGGATGGGCATGCCGGGCTTTCCGCGCGTGCTCCAGGGCGTGGCCAAGGCCTATGCCGATCGGCGCGAGGAGGTCGAGCAGAGCGGCCAGAGGTTGGTCGAGCACCTGCGCGAGTCGGCCCGCCTGAGCGCCGCGGCCGAAGAGGATTTGAACCCCGAACTGCTGCCCGCGGCGGCCCGTGGGCTGTCGGGCCAGTTCGATCAGGTTGAGGGCGGCTTCGGCGGTGCGCCCAAGTTCCCGCAGCCCATGGCGATCGAGTTCCTGCTGCGCTTCTATGTCCGCGCCAAAGATCCGAGCGTGCTGCGGATGGTCGAGCTCACGCTCGGCAAGATGGCCCGCGGCGGCATGTACGACCAACTCGGCGGCGGCTTCCACCGCTACTCGGTGGACGGCCAGTGGTTGGTGCCTCATTTCGAGAAGATGCTGTACGACAACGCGCAGCTGGCGCTGGCCTATCTGCACGGCTTTCAGCTCACCGGCAAGGCCTTCTACCGGCAGATTGCCGAAGCGACGCTGGACTACGTCGTCCGTGAGATGACGTCGCCCGAGGGCGGCTTCTACTCCACCCAAGACGCGGACAGCGAGGGCGAGGAGGGCAAGTTCTTCGTCTGGACGCCGGCCGAGATCGTCGCCGTGCTGGGCGACGATGACGCGCGCCTGTTCATGCGCTACTTCGACGTGACCGAGTCCGGCAACTTCGAAGGCAAGAACATCCTGCACGTGCCGCGCGAGGCGGACGTGGTGGCCGACCAGCTCGGCGTCGACGTCCACGAGTTCGAGGCCACCATCCAGAGCGGTCGGCAGAAGCTCCTGGCCGCGCGCGAGCAGCGCGTCCATCCCGGCCGCGACGAGAAGGTGCTCACCTCCTGGAACGGCCTCATGCTGAAGGCCTTCGCCGAGGCTTCAGCCATCCTGACGCGACCCGACTATGCGGACGTAGCACGGCGCAACGCCGGCTTCGTGCTGGGCAAGCTGCGGCGCGAGGGCAAGCTGCTGCGTACCTATAAGGATGGGCAGAGCAAGCTCAACGGCTACCTGGAGGATTACGCCAACCTGATCGATGGCTTGCTGGCGCTGTACCAGGTGAGTTTCGAGCTGCCGTGGTTCCAAGCTGCGCGCGAGCTGACCGATACCATGCTCGAACAGTTCTGGGACGGGCAGGAGCGCTGCTTCTACGACACCGGGCGCGATCACGAGCAGCTGATCAACCGGCCGCGGGATGCGTATGACAACGCCACGCCGTCCGGAAGCTCGGTGGCCGTGGACGTGCTGCTGCGGATGTGGCTGCTTACCGGCGAGCAGCGCTGCGCGGCGGTCGCCGAGGCGGTGTTGCGAGCCATGCAGCGCGTGGCCGCCAGCTACCCATTGGGGTTCGCGCGGCTGCTGTGCGCCTACGACCTGCACTTTGGGCCGGCGCGGGAGATCGCACTGGTGGGCGGGCTGGACTCGCCGGAGCTGTCCGGCTTCCGCCAGGCTATCTGGTCGCGCTTCGTGCCCAACAAGGTGGTGGCCGCCTGCGCTCCCGGCGATGCGAAGGCCCGCGCGGCCATTCCGCTGCTGAAAGGCCGCGAGCCGGTGGATGGTCATCCGGCGGCGTACGTTTGCCACAGCTTCGCCTGTGAGATGCCGGTCACGGAGCCGGCGAAGCTGCTGGAGCAGCTGAGCTCCTAGGCCCGGATATCGACCAGGGCGCCTAGGCCGCGTGGGTGGGCCGCGGCCAGCGGGATGGCCCGCTCGGCAAGCCCCCGGGGCCGTGCTCCGGAGCGGCGGTCACTGGGCAGCTCGTGGCCGGGATTGCCCTGCAGCGCATCACGGACGCCGTGCCATTGCGCCTCGTGCAGCTGCTGGACAGTCTCGCGGGCATCCTCATCGTGCTTGGCAATGATGGCTGGCGCCTGCGCGTTGGCGAGCTGCGCCTGAGCGGCGATGGGCACCTGCTCGCGGGCGATCTCCGGCGCCTGCAGCACAATGAGCTGGGCGCTGGCGAGGGCGGAGATAGCCTCGGCCATGGTGTGCTTACTGTAGCGCACGATCCCCTCTCCCGTCGCAACGGGAGAGGGCAAGGGTGAGGGCACCCCGCTTGCCTAGTAGCAGCAGCTCTCCTTGTAACCGCACACCGGGCAAATGGACAGGCGCGCGCCCTTCAGCGCCGGCATCTCGTTCCAGCAGCCGGGACAGGGCTGCCTGTCGGGCTGGTCCGCCTGCTCGAGAAGCTCCTCAACGGGCGCCGCTGCCGCCTTTGGCGTTTCCATGAGCAGAGCTTAGCGGCTCTAGGCTCCGCGCTCTAGGTAGAAGGGGGCAGGCCGTAATGTCGCCGCGCTGCCGCCGTTATACTCAGCGCGGCTTCGGCCTGGCAACTACTTTCCCCAAGGAGAACACGTGAGAAAGCAGCTCCTCACGCTGGCAGCGCTGCTGGCGATCATGTTGACCCTGATTCCGGCGGCAGCGGCCACAACCCTTGCGGCCAGCGGCCCCGACTACGACATCCCGAACGGCCATTTCTACACGCAGACCAACGCCGGCGCGGGCGGGAATGGCTTCGCCATCACGGACGATGCTGGCGTTCCGATGTGGACCTGGTTCACGCGGTATGGCGGCGTGGGCGCGCTGGGCTATCCCAACACCGGCCGCTTCATGCTCGATGGTTTCGTGGTCCAGGGCACGCAGCGCGTGCTGCTGCAGTGGAACCCAGGCGACCGGACGATGCATTTCGTTAACATCCTGGATCGCCTGCACGACATCCCCGGCATGGACGACATCCTGGCGAAGACCTTCCAGGTCCCTGCGCAGATCGACAACTCCGCGGCCGAGAAGGGCATCAACACCGCCACCAAGGCGGGCTTCGACCAGGTAGCCGCCATCCGCCAGGCCTGGCTCAACTTCCCCAACCCGGCATTCAAGGACCATTACTTCGCCGATCCGTTCCACGTGGACCACTTTGGCCTGCCCACTTCGCAGATCCAGGACTTCGGGCCGTTCCTGACGATCCGGCTGCAGCGCCGCGGCTTCCAGCTCTGGAAGGCCGATGGCCCGGCGGGGATCAAGGCCGGCCAGCTCGTGGAGCAGCTTGGATCGGACATCGCCAAGACCGTGAACTTCTATCCCAAAGACGCCGCGACGCCTACGGCTCCGCCCGGCGGTGCTGCCGCTGGACCGGCAACCGGCACGCAGGGCCTGCAGTACGGCTTCGCCGCTGAGACGGTGGGCGCATCGGCCAGCCAGGCCGTGAACGCCACCAAGTCGGCTGGGTTTGGCTGGATCAAGCAGCAAGTGCGCTGGGGCGGCCTGCAGCCCGCTCCGGGAGCTGCCGTGAACTGGGGCCCGCTCGATGGCGCGGTGAACACCGCCAACGCGGCCGGCCTCAAGGTGCTGTTCAGCGTCGTGGACGCTCCCGGCTGGGCCGCCAATCCGGGCGCCAAGTTCCCCAAGAACCCAGCCGACGCGGCGGCCTTCTTCAGCCAGATGGCAGGGCATTTCAAGGGCCGTGTCCAGGCCTATGAGGTCTGGAACGAGGAGAACTTCGCGACTGAGGTCGGCCCCGGCCAGATCAACGCCGGCAACTACGTCGAGCTCCTCAAGGCTGCGTATCCAGCCATCAAAGCTGCCGATCCTGGCGCGATCGTCGTCTCGGGCGCGCCCACGCCAACCGGCGTGAATGATCCCAACATCGCCTTCCGCGATCTGACCTACCTGCAGCAGATGTACGCCTACCAGGGCGGCGTGGTGAAGGGCTTCTTCGACGCGCTGGGCGCCCACAACGAGCCGTACGGCAACCAGCCGGAGGAGACCGTGGCCAGCCACAGCAAGCCCGATTACTCGGGCGATCCGAGCTTCTTCTTCCGCCAGGTCGAGGACTATCGCAATCTGATGGTCCAGAACGGTGATGGCGGCAAGGGCATCTGGCAGACCGAGATCGGCTACGACTCCAACCCGTTGGCTCCGCCGACCTACTCGTACGCGCAGAGCATCACGGAGCAGCAGCAAGCTGACTGGTCGGCGCGGCTGTTCGGTTACGCCAAGCAGAACTACCCCTGGATGGGCGTGATGTTTGTCTGGAACCTCAACTACCAGGCCATCGTGGGCCAGGGCGACGAGAAGTGGGGCTTCGGCTACCTGCGAGCCGACTACACCCCACGCCCGGCGTACACCGCCCTGGCGACAATGCCGAAATAGACGTTAGGCAATAGGGCAAAGGCCATGGGCCATAGTGGGGGCGGGCTTCGGCCTGCCCCTTTTGCTATGCCAGAATCCGAGTCAGTGCGCCGACGGCTGATCATCCTTCTCTATTGCCTATTGCCGATTGCCTATTGCCTCCCGCAGTCTGCCCACGCCCAGACTGCCGACTACGGGACCCTGGAGACGGACAAGTTCGTCATCCACAACCAGGCCAGTGCGCTCCAGGTGCTGCCGGCCAGCCCCGAGGCGTGGAAGATGGTTACCGATACCGTCAAGCAGTTCCTGCCGCAGCTGACTGTCAGCGGCATCGAGCTGTTCGTGCGCGACACAAGCGACGCCACGCGCAGCCGGTCAGGCTTCTGCTACAGCACGCTGACGGGCCAGCTGACCTCCAAGGACCAGTGGGCGCGCGGCCCGGCCGGCACGCTGCAGTGGTACCAGCTGATGGTGCTGCCGGCCAACAACCTGAACAATGGCCCGCTGTCCTACAGCGGCAATGTCTCGAAGGGCCTGGCCTATACGCTGGACGCCGGCGGGCTCGATGTCTTGCTGGCCAACTGCAGCAATCCCAAGCTGTTGGCCCAGCCGCCAGCGGAGCATCCCGACACCAAGAAGCTGTGGACGCCCAACCCGCTGCTGCTGGTGAGCGCGAAGGCCGCCGCGGCCGAGCCGGCGCCGCCCGTTCCTGATTACGACGTCGCGAATGGCCACTTCTACACCCAGGCCAACGGTCAGGCTGGCGCCGGCGGCAGCGGCTACTCGGTGCTGGACGACGATCAGGCCACGTTTTGGAGCGAATTCCAGCGCCTGGGCGGCGTGGCTGCCCTGGGCTATCCCATCTCGCAGCGTTATGTGCTGCCAGATGGGCTCACCTACCAGTCGTTTCAGAAGGCGATCCTGCAATGGGATGCCGGCGAGCATGCCGCCCACCTGGCCAACATCTTCGACGAGCTGAGCGCCGCCGGCCGCGACTCCTGGCTGTCGGCCTTCAAGCAGACGCCACCCTCGCGCGATTGGCGCGCCGATGGGGGTCAGCCCTGGGACAAGGTGGTGGCCAATCACCTCGCGCTGCTGGACGCGAACCCGGCCATCCGGACCGCCTATTTGGCGGACCCCGCCTACCTGGAGCACTACGGCCTGCCGATGGGCTACGCCGACTACGGCACCCTGGCGGTGGTCCGCTGCCAGCGGGCGGTCTTCCAGCAATGGCGCGTGGCCACGCAGTTTGCCACGACCAACCAGGTGCTCATCGCCAATGGCGGAGACAACGCTAAGGACGCGGGCCTGGTGCCCGCCAGCGCGGCCGCGCCGCTGCCCGCGCCTCCGCCGGCGCTGTTTCCGATTGAGGTCGGCTCCGCCGGCGCTCAGATGGGCGACGCCACGCTCAGCCGGGCTCTCGGCCAGTGATCTACGCCTTCTGTGCCCTGGCCGCCGTGATTGGCTTTGGTGGCGCCTGGGCGCTGCGGCGGCAGTCGTTTTTCTGGGCGGGAGGGCTGCTGATCGGCGGCTTGGCCGCCATTTCCTACGCGGGCGCCACGGGGGGCAACGCGCTCGGCTTCAAGCTGTACTACGCGCTTGGGGCGTCGATGTTTCCGGGTTGGATCGGGGCCGGCAGTCTGCGCCCGGCGGTTGGGCCTAAGGCGGCGCGCTGGCCGGCCATCTTCGTGCTGCTGCTGTCGGCCGTGCAAATCGGCTTGACCTTGCCGGCAGACGTGAACGCCGGCGCATTGGCGGCGCTGCATGGCAGCAACGGCGAGGGCGTGCTGGTGCGCGGCGGCTGGGTGGCGCCCACCGTGCTGTTTAACACCTTTGGCCTCGGTTTCGCCGCGGTGGCCGCCTTCCTGGCCTGGTGGCAAGCCGTCAGGGTGCAGCAGGCGGCGACGGCAGCCTCGGCCATTGGGCTGTCGGTGGTCGTGCTGGGCGTGCTGGTTCGGTCGGCGGCGGTGTACCGCATGCTGACGCAGGCCGGCGCACCGCAAGCCTTCATGCTGCTCGATGCCGCGGCGTTCGCGCTGGTGTGGGCCGGGGCGGTCCTCAGTCGGGAGCTGCCTGAAAGTTTGCGCCGCTTTCTGGGGCTGGACCAGGGCCGGTCGTCACAGCAAGTGCGCTCACCCTAACCCTCTCCCAGAGGAAGAGGGAATCAGTCCGTCGGCGGGCGCTGGCGGTTCTGGCGCAGGAACTCCTCCAGCGAGCGGACGACCGTCTCGCCGCTGGGGAACTCGTCCATGCGCATCGGCTCGGGGGTCTCGTCCTCGCGGTCCCGCTGCTCGCGCTCGCGGATGTAGTCGCGCAGCTGCTCGTTGGCGTTGACCGCCTCCGTGACCTGATCTTCGAAGCGGCGGGCGGCCACTTCGAGGTCGCCGAGCTCGAGATCGAAGCCCAGCAGATCCCGCAAATGGCGCAGCAGCGAGGCCACGACTTTGGGGTTGGGCGTGGTCGGAATGTAGTGCGGCACGTGTCCCCAGACAGAGATCGCCCGCAGGTTGTCCTGCCCGCAGCGATCGGTGAGCGTGCCCACGATGCCCGTGGGGCCTTCGTAGCGCGAGGAGGTGATGTTCAGACGGTCCATCCGCTCGCGCATCTCGGGATCGCTGCTGGAGCCGGTGAGGTGCACTGGCAGCGTATGGACGACGTCGGCAATGAGTGCGCCAGCTAGGACCACGTACTGCACGTTCAAATCACCCGCCATGGCGGTGATGTTGGAGGTGAACGTCCGCCACTTGAGGCTTGGCTCCTGGCCGATGAAGAAGATGAAATCGTGCGGCTGGTCGCTGGCGCGGTGGTAGTAGAACTCGTTGGCGGGCCACTCCAGGCGGCGTATCAGCTTCTCATCTAGGCGCACCCGCGGCCGGTTGACGGAGAAGTCGTAAAACTCCTCCGGATCGATCTCGGCGAATTTCTCAGCGTGCCACTGCTCGACAAGCAGGCGGACGGCGGAGGTGGCGCAGGCGGCGGCGTCGTTCCAGCCGGCGAAGGCCGCTATCAGCACCGGTTCGCGGAGCTCCGGGCGCTCGATGAGGCGGATGTGCTCCATCGAGCAATGGTAGCTTACGCTAGCGCCAGCTCCGGGACGCCGAACCAGTGCCCAAGCCTACTTCGGGCCGGCCATCAGAGCGCTGGTCGGGCTCGCCCGAGGGCTTGCCCAGCGCCCGGCGGATGGCCCGCAGGATGGCGTCCAGATCGAACGGCTTGGGAATGAACGACGTCATGGGCCAGTCGGGCGGCCGCACATCGGCGCTGATGACCAGCGCGGGTATGTCGCCAAAGCCTTCAGCCTGCAGCAAGCGCAGCAGCTCGAGGCCGTCCGCGCCCGGCAGATGGTAGTCGGTGATGATCAAGTCCGGCCGGCGGCGACCGCCGCAGACGTCCTCCATCGCCGCCGTGGTATCGCCCACGCCGGTGGCGTTGTAACCGTCAACCGTGAGGGTTTCGAGAATCAGCGTTCGAATGGCGGGATCGTCCTCCACCACGAGGACGG
>DATGVV010000314.1:0-1529 GCA_035299885.1 Chloroflexota bacterium
GTTGCACACCTGGGGCGGAGGCGGCCACCAGAGCAATTGCAATTGCACCATACATCCGGACGGCTCGGTGGAAATCAGCCTGGCCAGCCAGGATTTGGGGACCGGCACGCGGACGGTCATCGCCATCGTCGCCGCGGAAACCCTGGGCCTGCCAGTCGAAGCTGTCCAGGTAAACATCGGAGACAGCCGGTATCCGGCATCAGGTGGTTCCGGAGGATCCACGACGGTTGGCGGTGTCAGCTCCTCAACACGCCGCGCGGCCACCAACGCCCTCAACGATCTGCTGGACAAAGTGGCCGAGTCGCTGGGAGCCAAGGCCGACGACCTGGAAGCCGTCGGCGGGCAGATCCGCGTGAAGAGCGATCCTTCGCGGTCGCTCACCTGGAAGCAGGCCTGCGCCAAGCTGGCCGCGACTTCCATCACCACTTCCGGCGCAACCACGCGGGACTTGATCTCCAGCGGCGTGGGCGGCGTGCAGATGGCCGAAGTCAGCGTGGACCTGGAGACCGGCCTGGTAAAGATGGAAAAGATGGTGGCGGTGCAGGACTGCGGCCTGGTCATCAACACCAAAACTGCGGAGAGCCAGGTGTATGGGGCCATGATCATGGGCATCACCTACGCGCTGCACGAAGAGAAAATCATGGACGAACAGACCGGGCGCTGCCTGAACCCGGACATGGAGTTCTACAAGCTGGCTGGGCTGGCCGACATCGGCGAGTTCGTCGTGCACATGATGACCGGCCCGGGCTACGACGAGCGCGGCGTCGTTGGCCTGGGCGAGCCGCCGGTGGTCTCACCGGGCGCGGCGATCTCCAACGCCGTGGCCAATGCCATCGGCGTGCGCGTCCCGCGGCTGCCCATCACTCCGGATAAAGTGCTGGCCGCACTCGAGGCGAAAGGAGCGAAAGCGTAATGGAAGCCTTCGCATACGCACGACCCAAGACGCGAGAGGAAGCCGTCGGGCTGCTCGGCCCGGGCTGGGCGGATAGCGCCGTCCTGGCCGGCGGCACCGACCTGATCAGCCTGATGAAGAATTACATTGTCTCGCCAAAGCGCCTGGTGGACATCAAGCGCATCCCCGATCTTGGCGGGGTCAAACGAACCGGAGAAAGCATCACCCTCGGCGCGACGCTCACCCTGCAAGAGCTGGCCGACGACAAGTGGCTGCAGAGCGGATTCCGCGGCCTGGTGGAAGCCGCCGCGGGCGTGCCGTCGATGCAGATGCGCAATATGGGCACGGTGGCCGGCGATCTCTGCCAGCGGCCGCGCTGCTGGTATTACCGCAACGGCTTCGGCCTGCTGGCGCGGGATGCGAAGGGCAAATCGCTGGTGCCGGAAGGCGACAACCGCTATCACGCCATTCTCGGCAACGAGGGACCTGCGTATTTCGTGAATCCCTCCAGCCTGGCGCCCATGCTCATTGCCCTCGACGCGAGGGCCACTATCCTGAAACCCGGAGGCAGCCGCACCATAGCGCTGGTGGAATTCTTCCGCGCGCCGAAGAGCGAAGACAAGCGGGAGATCGGCCT
>DATGVV010000315.1:0-5777 GCA_035299885.1 Chloroflexota bacterium
AGTGGGTGTCGGCAGTGGCGCTCGGCGGGAATAGGACGATCGTGAACAGTCCGTCCGGCTCCGTAGTAGCGGTCACAAGGCCGCCGCCGGCGTGCTCAGCTCGACCAGCAGCCCGCCGATGCCCTGGCCGTTCTTGTCCAGCACGTGACCTTGCACGTACTGCGTGCCGCTGTTGGGCGCGCTCGCCAGGCACGGCACACGATTGGCGTTCCCGCAGCTCATCGGCGCCGCCGTCACCTCCTTCGACGCGAACTGCAAGCTGCCGAGAGCTGCCGCCGGCGCGGGCGCCACTGGCTGGCTGCCGGCGCCCACCACGGTGATC
The DNA here is from genome assembly GCA_035299885.1 of Chloroflexota bacterium. Classification (GTDB taxonomy): domain Bacteria; phylum Chloroflexota; class JAJPGV01; order JAJPGV01; family JAJPGV01; genus DATGVV01. The sequence goes on from DATGVV010000315.1 coordinate 323, forward strand.
GTGCCTTTGAAGGCGTACGTCAGGTTCGTCGTGCCCGAGTTCGGATCCTGGAAGTACACCGGCTCCGTGGCCGAGTGGTAGGCGTACACGCCAGGCGCGCTGAAGGTGTAACTGAAGGTCTGGCCCGGGTTCAGCCCGCCCGAGTCGAAGCCCGCCAGGAAGTAGCCGCCGTCGGCAGTAACGGTGTGCACGTTGCTGCCGCTGTTGGTCCAAACCACTGCCTGCCCCGCCTGGACCGTCAGGTTGGCAGGCTGGAAGCCCGCGCTGTCGTCGATCTTAAGGCCCACGTTCGGCGACGTGCTGGGCGCCACGGCGGCTGCCGGCGCCCCCGGCGCTATCACCACCACCGAGTACGGCCCGCAGTCGAAGCCCGGCGTCTTATTGCCGTTGAGGCAGTCGGTGGTCGACGTGTAGTTGTAGGTGCCCGGCACGCCGAAGCTGGCGCTGAACGCCTGGCCGTGCCCCAAGCCGCCGGTGTCGAACGCCAGCAGGATGCCCGGCAGTGCCGTGGCGGTGTGCACGCCATTCCCAGCGTTGGTCCAGCTCACACTGCCGCCGCCACTATGGACACGGTTCGAGGCGCCGGCCCCGTATCGCTAATGGTCACCGCCGCGCTCGGCTGTGGCGTGTCCGCCAGGGCAGCGGCCGGTATGGCCAAGAGAAACGCCGACGCGAGCAGAGCTTTCTTCATGCTGGAAACCACCTCCGGTTTTCGATGAGTCCGCGCAAGTATGAGATCTGGCCGAGGTGCTGGACGTTGTCCGACAGAACGCTTACCAGACGCACGCCTACGGTGGGCAGTGGGTTCCACCGCGGCTCGTTGAGCTCGCGGTCGAGATCGGCCGGGCTGAGGCCCTGGACGTATGCCACGGATCGGTCATACACGGCTCGGTTGTAATCGAGCAGCAGCCGCGGTTCTGAAACGCGAACCGCCGCCACCTGTTCGGGCGTGTAGCCCTGCCCAGTGTCATTCGGCTCGGCCGGCTTGCCGAACTTCTCATGCCAGCCATCCGCCACCCAGGCCTGCTGGCGGCCGGCCAGGTCCGACAAATGATGGTCCTGCACCCGCGTGAGGTGCCAGGCCAGCCAGGCGATGCTGTTGCACTGCTCGCTTGGCCGGAAGCTCAGCTGATCCTCCGTGAGGCCCTCCAGGCTGCGCTGCAGCAAGGCCGGGATGCGGCCCAGCCCATCGATGATGACGTCTTTCGAGTCCAAAGTGCTTTTGAGCATACGACCTCTGCAATGATGTAGGCCAACAAATCCCCACAAGGAGGAATGCTCGCGTGCTGGAGGGAATGATTGCCGACACCATCGGCATCACCGGACACAACGGCGACGTCATCCACGCCTATTACGCGCAGCCGCTGACCGGCGACAAGGTACCAAGCGTCGTGGTGCTGCACCACATGCCCGGCTGGGACGAGTGGACCAAGGAAGTCGTCCGCAAACTGGCCTTTCACGGCTATGCCGCCATCGCCCCTCACCTGTTCCACCGTTTCGGGCCGGGCCGCTGGGACGATGTGACCGCCGCGGCCCGCGCCAAGGGCGGTCCGTCGGATGCCCAAGTCGTGGGCGACACCGAAGGCGCCGCGGCCTTCCTGCGCGCTCAGCCGGCTGCCAACGGCAAAGTTGGCGTGATCGGCTTCTGCTCGGGCGGCCGCCAGGCCTACATGATGGCCTGCAAGATCCCCTCGCTGGATGCAGCCGTGGACTGCTGGGGCGGGCGCGTCGTGGCTCAGCCGGAGGACATCTCGCCCGCCCGGCCCGTGCCCGTCATCGATATGACCAAGGACATGAGCTGCCCCCTGCTGGGCATCTTCGGCAACGACGACGCCAACCCGGACGTGGACCAGGTGAACCACATCGAACGCGAGCTGAAGAAGCACGGCAAGAGTTATGAGTTCCACCGCTACGACGGCGCCGGCCATGGCTTCTTCGCCACCGACCGGCCCGGCTATCGTCCCGAGCAGGCCGTCGACGGCTGGAAGAAGGTGCTGGTCTTCTACGCCAAGCACCTGGTGACGGACTAACCCGGATGTGCTCCTACATCACCGAGCGGGCCACCATCATGGGCCACGGCAAGGGCGTGGCCGAGTGGCTGCCGCTCACCAAAGCCAACGTCTACTACGACCATCCGGTCAGCGCGCCGCTGGACCACGCGCTGATCATCGATTTCACCAACGAAGCCGCCGGCCCGGGCGCCCGGGTGGCCGTTGAGCTGAGCGCTGAGTCGGCGCGCCATCTCGTTCGCGCCATCCAGGCGGCGCTGGACACCGGCCAGGCCGCCCACGACCTGGTCGACGTGGTAAGCGCCTGAGCCATGGACACGCTGTCGCTAACCGGCTATCAGGCACGGCCCGATTTCATGGCCGCCGAGGAGCAGGGCTTCTTCGCGGCTGAGGGCCTGGAGGTCTCGTTCGAGCGCGCCTGGCACGCGCCGACGCACAACAAGGGCATGGCAGAAGGCCGCTGGGACCTCACGCTTTCAAGCGCAGATACGATGATCGCCCGCACCACGCGCGACGGCGCCGACTACGTCATCCTCATGAACGCCGAGCGCGGCCTGGACGTGCAGCTCGTCGGCGCGCCCGGCATCAACACCCTGCAGGACATCGCCGGCAAAACCATGGCCGGCGATCCCGGCGACTCCAACTACGACCTGCACCGCCGCAAGATCCTGCGCGACCACGGCATCTTCGAAGACCAGTACGGCGTCGAGATCGTTGGCGCTACGCCGGAGCGTTTCGAGGCGCTTATGGCAGGGAGAGTCGTGGCCGCCATGCTCACGCCGGCCTTCTCCACCAAGGCCATCGAGGAGGGCGGCTGCAAGCTCCTGGCGGAGGCTTCAGAGCACGTTGCGGAGTACCCGGTGTGCTCGGCCTGGACGCGCCGACAGTGGGTGCGCGACCACGAGGACCTGGTGGTCCGCTTCATCCGGGCCTACGCGCGCGGCAGCGATTGGGTGCTGAATCCGGCCAACCGCGATGCGGCCATCGACATGATCGGCCGGCGGGATGGCTTCACGCCGGAACGTGCCGCCGCCAACCTGGCGCGCGTCATCCCACATGCGGCCATCGACCCTCCGGGCCTGGCTCGCGTGGCGGCGCTGCGCGCCGAGATGGGCCTCTACGACCCACCCTACGATCCCATCGAGCGCTTCTACGACGCCAGCTACTGGTCGCAGGCCACCGGCCTGCCGGCGCCGGCGCCCTACGGCGTCCCGGACATGCAGGCGCTAGCCAGCAAGCCAACCAGCTGCCACTGCGCGGTGCGTTAGCGTAACGAGTAGTCCAGCTCGTAGTGCAGGTAGATGCCGTCGAAATAGAACCAGCGCATGCGGGCGCTCTCGCGGGCGAAGTGGACGGCCACGTCCTGCAGCTCGCGAGTCGTGCAGTGCTTCTCCAGCAGCTCGAAGCCGCGGTCGCCATGATCGACGTCCACTTCGCAGTGCAGCCAGAAGTGCTCGATGTCCGCTTCCGGGAACTTGTAGGCGTCGCGTAGGGCCGGCAGCACCTTGCTGTACAGCATTGGCGACTGCGACTCCGTGCCGATGCGGTTGGCGGCCACGGACGCGATCCAATGCTCGTCCCTGGCCACGCCGACCAGCCAGCTGGCCCACGCCTCAGTGGTGGGCAGCCCCCGGCCGGCCTTGACCTCGTCGAGGTTGGCGCCGTTGGCGGTGGCGAAACGCAGCACGATGTCCTGGTGCGGCCGCTGTGGATCGTCCTCTTCCATGCGGTTGCGCAGCTCGGAGTGGCGCACGTCCGGCGGCGCCTTAGCGCAGCGGTAGAAGGTCGCCGCCGGCATGTTTTTGATCCAGTGGTAGTGCTCCACGGCCCAGCCCATGAGCGCACGCCGACCCAGCTCGCCCCGCGCCCACTTCTCGGTCATAGGGTGGTTCGCGCAGTGCCGCTCGAGGACCGCGGCCTCCAGCTCCTGCCGGAAGGCGCTTTTCAAACTATTCCTCGCCCACCGCTGTGAGAGAGGAATGAGCCTTCTCGACCGGGGCGGCGCCGAGCCAGCCGTGCTCGCTGATGTCGACCGTCACACCGTCGGGGCCCGTGAACTTGCTCTCGAAGTACTGAGCGCCAATGGCGACGTCCGGCTGGCGCTCGGCGCCGTGATCGGCCAGGATCTTGTAGTACGCCTCGGCGTCGTCCACGCCGAAGCCGAAGTGGTGGACGCCGATCTGCACCTGGCCGGTGGCCTTGTCCTTGATGCGCAGCACGGCGAAATTGATCTCGCCGTCGGACAGGTAGATGCCGTCACGGCCGTTGTTCCCAACCTCCTCCAGGCCGAACACGGCCTTGTACCAGTCGGCCGTCTTGCGCGGGTCCTCGGTGGAGATGGCGATATGGCGGATCTTGGCTTTGGGCATGGTTCAGCCTCCTTTGGAAATGGCCTCGATGAGCGAATTGTCGAAGAATTGCTTGCAAACACTCACGCCCCTTTGTCATTCCGAGCAGAGCGAGGAATCAGTGTCCTAGGTCGCGTATATCTCGGCCGGCGGCCGCTCGCCCATCTGGACCGCCCGCGTCCGCTCCCCGTGCAGCCGGACCTGCTCCAGGATGATCTCGTCCGGCTGCTCCAGATCGACCGGCTCGGCGGTGACCGCCCAGGAGTCGCGGCCAGTCAGCCAGAACGCTTCCAGGCAGTTCCCCTCCGGGTCGTGGAAGTAGCAGCCGACTGCGCTGGCGTGGCTGACCACGCGCTGGATGGTGTAACCCTCGGCCTTGGCTCGCCGGTAGAACTGACGTACGTCGTCCAGGTTGTCGACGCGCAGTGAGATCTGCTGGATGAGCTTAGGGTTTTCATCCTCAGGCCGGCCAGCCACCAGCGCGATCTCGTGGTCGACCGCGTCCGGGTTGGCGCTGAAGAACACCGCCGTGCCATTGGCGTTGCGTTTGGTCACCGTCAGCCCCATGAAGTCGCGGTAGAAGCGCTCCATCTTGTCGATGTCGCGCACGTAGATGCCTACGTGGCCGAGGTTCTTAATCGTGCCCATCAGTTGATGCGCTTCTCCTTGCCGGCCCATTCCTTGTCGCGCAGCACGAACTTCTGGATCTTGCCGGTGGAGGTCTTGGGCAGCTCGCCAAATTCCACGTACTTGGGCGCCTTGAAATGGGCCATGTTGTCGCGGCAGAACGCGATGATCTCCTCGGCCGTGGCTTTGGCGTCGGGCTTCAGCACGACGAACGCTTTGGGCACTTCGCCCCAGTAGTCGTCAGGCACGCCGATGACGGCGCACTCCATGACCGATGGGTGCTTGACCACCACCTGCTCGACCTCGATGGTCGAAATGTTCTCGCCGCCGCTGATGATGATGTCCTTAGCCCGGTCCCGCAGCTCGATGTAGCCATCGGGGTGCAAGACCGCCAAGTCGCCCGAATGGAACCAGCCACCGCGGAACGCCGTGGCGGTCGCCTTCGAGTTGTCGAAATAGCCCTTCATAACG
>DATGVV010000316.1:0-3175 GCA_035299885.1 Chloroflexota bacterium
GACGCTGCTGCAGGACAGCCTGCTGCGCATCTGCGAGACCACCGAGGCCACCGTCCTGTTCGTCACCCACAGCGTGGAAGAGGCCGTCTACCTCTCCGACCGCATCCTGATCTTCAGCGCTCGGCCGGGACGCCAGGTAGCGGAAGTGCGGGTCGATCTGCCCAAGCCTCGCCACGGCTACGATGCCCGCTCCGACCCGCGCTTCACCGAGATTCGCAAGCAGGTTACGCAGCTGCTGGCGGAAAGGACGGACTACTATGGCCAGCCTGTCGCTGTCCACGCCAACTAGCCCCTTCAAGATCGCTGAGGACGGCCTGGTTTATGGCCTTCAGCCGCCCAAACGCACCGGTTTCCGCATCAGCGATTACCCGGTGGCGCTGCGCGTCGCTGCTGTGTTCCTGTTCCTCCTGGGCTGGGAGCTGTATGGCCGGTCGCTCAATCCCATTTTCCTGAGCTATCCCACCGCTATTGCTGGCGCCTTCGTCGAGCTGGCGACCAGCGGTGAGCTGCTGCGGGCGCTAATCAAGAGCTTGCAGGGCTTGGCCGCCGGCTTCACGCTGGCGCTGATCGTCGGCACCGTACTGGGCGTGCTCATGGGTCGCTACAAGACCGTGTACTACGTACTCGATCCCTTCGTGACCATCTTTTACGCCACCCCTGGCGTGGCCCTCATACCGCTCATCATGCTCTGGTTTGGCCTGGGCCTGCCGGCCAAGATCGTGATCATCTTCGAGGCCTGCTTTTTCCCTATGGTGATCAACACCTTCGCCGGTGTGCGCAATGTCAGCCGCGCCACCACTGACGTGGTGCGCGCCTACGGCGCCAACGATCGCCAGGTTATGACCAAGGTCGTGCTGCCCAGCGCCCTGCCTTTCGTGATGGCCGGCATTCGGCTGGCCGTGGGCCGTGGCGTGATCGGCATGGTGGTGGCCGAGTTCTTCACCGCCCTCAGCGGCTTGGGCTCGATGATCATCGTCTTCTCGAACTCGTTCGCCACCGCCAAGCTGTTCGTGCCCGTGATCACCATCGCCATGCTGGGCCTGGGCCTGACCACCCTGGCCAGGTACCTGGAGCGGCGCATGGCGCCCTGGAAAGAGACCGAGCGAGCCGATTAGGTTGGGAACCGCTATCATGCAGCCACTTGCCAACCTGGCAGTGAGAGGAGCATCTTTCGTGAGATTTCGTCGCATCAGCTTCACCGGCTTGGCCCTGGCCATATCGACGCTAATGGCGGCCTGCGGCGGCGCGGCGGCCCCGGCCCCGAGCTCGGCTGCCCCGTCGGCTGCTGCACCCGCGGCCTCGGCCAAGCCTTCGGCGGCAGCGGCTTCACCGGCGGCAAGCTCAGCCGTCGCGTCGCCCAAGCCCTCTGCGGCCGCGTCCGCTAAGCCCGCCGCCTCGGCAGCCGGCACCCGCAAGGTGCGCTACGCCATCGCCACCGTGCCGCCCACCGTGGATACGGTTGGCGTGTACTTCGCGCTCGACAACGGCTTCTACAAAGAGGAAGGGCTTGACGTCGACGTGCAGGGCTTCGTGGGTGGCGTGACAGCCGTCCGGGCCCTGCTCAGCCGCGAGGTTGAGTTCTCGACCTCGAGCGCCGATACCGCTTACTTGGCCAATATGAACGGCGCGCCCATCAAGGTCGTCATGAGCACGGTCACGCGCGACCTCAACGAGATTGTCGCCGCCAAGTCCGTAGCCTCTCTCAAGGACGCGGCAGGCAAGCGCTGGGGCATCTCGGCGCCTAACTCGCAGGGCCACGTCCTGGCCAGGATCCTCCTGCAGAAGAACGGCGTCGACGCCAGCAAGGTCGAGTTCGTGGCCATCGGCAGCCCGCCCGATCGCGTGAAGGCCTTGATCGCCGGCCGGATCGACATCACCACGATGATCACCTCCGACCAGCAGGTGATCCTCGACGCTATTCAAAAGGGCGACTTCAAGCTGCTGGGCGCTGTGGCGGACGTTGCGCCGGAGCTGCCCGACCAGTACGAGATCACCCGCGATGACTTGATCAAAGACCAGCCGGATACCGTTGCCAGGATGGTGAAGGCCGGCCTGCGGGGCTACCGCTGGGCGCAGCAGAACCCCGACAAAGCCGCCCAGCTCGCCAGCAAGTACATCAAGGAAGCGCCCCCCGAGCAGATCGCCAGGTCCATCAAGGCCATCGCCGACATGAAGGTTTGGGGTGTGGACGGCGGCATCACCGCAGAGGGCATCGACCAGGCCCAGAAGCTCTACCAGCAGTTCGGGGTCATACCCCGCACCGTCAAAGCTGAAGAGGTGGCGAACACCAAGTTCGTCGAGCAGGCCGTCAAGGAGCTTGGCCCCTTCAAGCCCTGAGCCTCAGGCCCTGAAGATGGTCTTCGGCAGCATGGCGTGCACGCCGCGGTTGCCATCGACGACTTGTGTGATCTCGAGGTCGACGGCCAGGCTGCACAAGCTGTAGGCATCCGCCGCGGACAGCCCCCAGCGGCTGCCCAGGAAGGCGATCATGTCCCGCAGCGCGGTCTTGGCCGCTACGTCCAGGTCGGGATCGAAGCCCATGCTGATCCAGTGCGTAGGCGTCTCGGCCATGGGCCGCGCCAGGCGCATGTCCGTGCGCAAGTGGAACTCTAGGCAGGCTGATCGCAGGCTGGTCTCCACAGCCGTGCCGGTGACCTCGCCGTTGCCCTGGACGGCATGAGCGTCACCGGTTGAGAACAGCGCCCCATCGACCCACACGGGGAAGTAAACGATGGTCCCGGTGATCAGCTCCTTGTTGTCCATGTTGCCGCCGAACTCGTCGGGTGGTGTGCTGGACAGCCGCCCGGAGGCGCGCGGGGCCACGCCCATAACGCCCAGGAAAGGCCGCAGCGGCACACAGATCCCCGGCGCGAACTGGAGCTCCTCCCTGCTGCTCCCATACTCGAAGTAGGTCACCCGCCCTTCCGGGAAGTCCTCCGGCAGGAAGCCGCGGCCCGTCTCGCCCGCGGGGATGGTGTTATGCCCGAAGTCGCCCAGCGCCAGCGGCCCGATGCGGACCTCGAGCACGTCGCCGGCCCTCGCGCCGTTAATCGTCACTGGCCCCGTCATGGTGTGGCCTCCCAGCCCAGGCCCGATACGGAGCTCCCGCCGCAGCGCATCCATACCGGCGCGCGTCATCCCCGGCCGGATCCGGTTCCCCAGCAGCGTCCCGATC
>DATGVV010000317.1:0-8553 GCA_035299885.1 Chloroflexota bacterium
AGAGCTCATCCTGGAGCGGCTGGAGGACGCGGGCGTCGCCCGCGTGGTCCTGAACCGGCCCGAGCGGCGCAATGCGCTTAACGGAGCTTTGGCGGAGGCGTTCATCATCGCTCTCGAGGACGAGATCCGGCCCGATCGGGACATCAAGGTGGTGATCACGAAAGGCAATGGGCCGGTGTTCAGCTCAGGCCTGGACCTGTATTACCTGCGCGAGGCGTCCCGCGTGCCGGGTGACTTCGACCGCCCCAGCCTGACCACCCGGCTAGGTGAGCTGATCCGGGTCTTTCCGCGAGTCATGATCGCGCAGGTCCATGGATACGTGCTGGGCGGAGCCTTCGGCATCATGAACATGCACGATCTCGTGTTCGCGGCCGACACCACCCAGATTGGCATGCCGGAAGTGCTGCGCGGCAGCTTCGGGCAGTTCGCGACGAGCACGCTGTACCACGCTCAGATCCCGCACAAGAAAGCGGCGCTCATCGCGCTGCTAGGCCGCAATCTCAGCGGCGCCGAGGCCGATAGCCTGGGGCTGGTATCCCTCTCATTCCCGGCCACGGAGCTCGAGGAACGCACGATGGATATCGCGCGCGAGCTGGCGTCGCGCCACCTGGCGCCTCTGCAGCACTCGAAGATCGCCTCGCAGATGGGCGCCACGATGTCGCTGGCGGACGCCATCAAGCTGGACACGCTGGTCGGCGCGCGGCAGCGGCTGCTGCTCGACCCGACCGAGCACGTTGAAGAGTACCTCCGCTCGCAAAAAGGCGGCGCTACAACCGATTACCAGCGTCCCGACGCATGATAGGCAGGTTTCCAAAATTAGCCTTCCTGGTAGTCCTCCTGGCCGGTTGCGGTGGCACCGCCGCGCCCACTGCGCCGAGCTCCGCACCAGCTAAGCCGGCGACCAGCGCGGCCGCTGGCAGCGCCAAACCCTCGGCCCAGCTGCGAAAGGTCACCTGGGGCTACGCCACCCTCACCGGTACCTTCATGCCGACGCTGGTGGGCAAGGAAGCCGGCGTCTTCCAGAACCACGGCATCGACCTGGACGTGAACTACACGCGCGACGGCCAGACGGCCATGACCGCGCTCATCAGCGGCCAGATGCAGTTCGTGACGCTGGCCGACCCGAGCGTGACCACCTCAGGTCTGGAGGGCGCTGAAGGCGAATGGGTAGCGGTGAACGTGCACACTCCGCACCTGGTCATGTACTCGCAACCCACCATCAACACCGTCGCGGACCTCAGGGGCAAGAAGATAGGGGTCACGACGCTGGGCGCGCTGACAGCGCTGATGGCCCAGGTCGTGGTCAAGCAGCACGGGCTCGACCCCAAGAAGGACGTCGAGCTCCTGGCGGTCGGTGGCGGCCCCGAGGCCCTGGCGGCCATCGCCAGTGGCCAGATCGACGCCATTGTGACGGCGCCCGAGAATCCGGCCCCAGGCAAGAAGGTGCTGGTCGATCTGACGACGGCCGGCTACCCCTTTCCCCAAGCGGGCCTGGTGACCACCAAGAGTATGGTCAAGCGCGACCCGCAGCTCGTCCAGGACATGGTCCAGAGCTTCGCCGAGAGCACGCAGCGGTTCAAGAACGATCCCGCCCTGGCCGAGCAGGTGCTGGCCAAGGTCATGAAGGACACTCTCAAGGACGACAGCGTCGTTCGGCGGAACTACGAAGGGACCAACTCGGCGGTGTCGACAGACGTCACGCCGCAAGCGAAGGAGATCCAATCCGTGCTGGACCTGCTGGCGCCCACCAACCCCAAAGCCCAGGGCGCCAAGCCGGAGGATTTCTTTGATGACCGCTTCGCCAAAGCGGTGAAGATGCCGGCCTAGCGCTATTTGTAAAGGCTGTCGATAAAGCCGCTTTTCTGCAGCTGATCGACCAGCGACGGCTCGATAAAACTCGCCGGGTCAGCGGTCTTGGCCGCGGGTGACTTGTTCTCGGCCAGCCCGGTCTTGATGGCATCGACCTTCGGCAGCGGCACCTTAGGCAGCGACTTCACGACCGCCTGGTAGCCCTCCTCCAGAGCCTCGGCATCGGTCAGCTTGGTGTACTTGCTGATGGCCTGAATGGCGGTCTGCTTGTCCTTATTGACCGTCGCGATGCCGTCCAGGTAGCCCCGCACCACGTTGAGCGCCTCGGCCGGATGCTCTTTCAGCCACGACTTCTTGGCGTCCAGCGGGCCCTGGTAGAACACCAGATCGTAGTCGGCCAGGTCCGCCAGCTGCTTGAAACCGGCCTTCCTCGCTTGCGTGGTGATCGGCGGCGCAAGGACCCCGGCATCAATCGAGCCGCCTTGCAGGCCGGCGATGATCTCGGGCTGCCCGCCCATCTGCAGGATCGCGACGTCCTTCTCGGGCTCGAGCTTGGCCTGCCGCAGGACGTAGCGGCCGACGAAGTCGGTGCTGGCGCCAAGCTGCGTGACGCCCAGCTTCTTGCCCTTGAGATCTTCGATCTTGGACAGTTTTGAGGAGCCGTAGATGGAGAAAATGACCTTCTCCACGCCGGTGGCGATGATGGCAATGTCAGAGCCGTTCAAGTTGGCGTTGATGACGGCATCCTGACCCGCGCTGGCAACATTAATCTGCCCGGCCGACATGGCGGCGATGAGCTGCGGGCTGTTGGCGATGAACTCGGTGCTCACGTCCAGCCCGTACTTCTTGAACAAGCCAGCATCGACGGCCACGTACAGCGCCGTTTGGGACACGCTGATGGCGTTGAAGGGGATGTTCATTTTGGTCAGCTCGCCCGCGGCAGCGCTGCCCGCCGGCTTCGCGCTGGCGGCGCTCGCGCCCGATACGGCTGGCTTGGCACTGGCGGGCGCGCTCGAGGCCGGCGCGGCCGAGCCTCCACAGGCAGCCATGAGCACGGTTAACGCGGCCAGGGGGACGAAGCGGCGTGTTGGCATGGCGACGGCAGGATACCTCATTTGCCCAACCGAGGGAGCAGCGTGATGGCGTTATCACGCTCGATCGCCGCCTTCGTGGCAGCGTCAAAGCCGTCGTAACCCTCCCAATGATGGACTTCCTGGCGCAAGCGGTTGCCGTGCAGGAACGGCATATCCGTGCCCCACACGATGTGCGACGTGTCGGCCACCTCCTGCAGGCAGCGCAGGGTGCCAGGCATGGTGGCGCTGGTGGTGTCATAGTACAGCGCGCGCATGGCCGCCGCCGCGTCCTTCACGCCGGAGGATGGGTTGGTATCGAGGCCAGTGATGCGCGTCAGCAGGTAGGGCGCCGCGCCTCCCCCGTGGGAGAAGATCATACGCACGCCGGGGTAGCGCTCCAGCGTGCCGTTGTACAGCAGGTTCACGATGGCCCGGGTGGTGTCGAAGACGTACTCCACGATGGCGTCCGGTCCCTCCAGGTGCGTGTGTTCTGGCGCCTCGCAGTGCGCGGGATGGACGAACACCACCGCCTGGCGGCGGCTGAGCTCGGCAAACACCTCGTCGAACACCGGATCGCCGAGGTAACGGCCACCCTGGTTCGAGAACAGGCCGATACCGTCCAGGCGCAGCACATCGAGCGCGTAGGCCATCTCCTCCAGCGCGCCATCGACGTCCGGCAGCGGCAGCGCGGCGAACCCGCCGAAGCGCTTCGGGTGGTCGCGCACGAGGCTCGCCTGAAATTCATTGCAGGCTCGCACGACTGAGCGAATCTTGCCCGGATTGGCGTCCAGGATGCGCGGGGTGATGGACACCACAGCCACTTGGACGCCGAATTCCTCCATGTTGCCGAGCTGCGCCTCCGTGCTCGGCACAGCAACCGGCATTGGCGTGGCCTCAACGAATTGCGGCGGCACGACGTGGTGGTGCATATCGATGCGCTGGCTCATGGCAGGCACATGCTACAGGAGCCGCGCCTGCCAGGGTCCGATGCCAGGCGGGCGGTGAAAGTTGAACCGGCCGCCGGCAGTCTCTACAATCAAGCAGCGATGCTGCGAGACTGCCGGAGGAACTCGTGAGTCTCGGTCGGGTCCTGGTCGTCGATGACGATCCGCAGAACATCGTGCTGGCCAAAACCGTCATCAGCTGGATGGGCTGTGACGTGGAGACTGCCGGCAACGGCGCCGAATGCCTGGAGCAGGTGCAGCAAGCACCACCCGACCTGATCCTGCTAGACGTCATGATGCCCGGCATCGACGGTTTCCAGGTCTGCCGGCGACTCAAGGACGACAAGGATTTTCGGCACATCCCCATCGTGCTGCTGACTGCGCTCGACTCCAGTCAGGATCGCGTGGCCGGAGCTGAGGCGGGAGCCGACGATTTCATATCCAAGCCCTTCAACCGCCAGGAGCTCACGGCGCGGGTAAAGTCGCTGCTGCGCGTCAAACGCCTGCACGATCAGGAGGTCGAATACCTGCGTGAGGTTGCCCGACTGACTACCGCGGCGGCCGCCGTTGAAGAGGGCAGCTTTGACGCCGAGAGCCTGGATGGCGTGGCCGATCGGGATGATGAGCTGGGCCAGCTCGCGCGCGTGTTCCAGAAAATGGCCCGCGAGGTTCAGGCTCGTGAGCGCGCGCTGCAGGAGCAGCTGGACCGCCTGCGGATCGAGATCGACACCAAGCGCCGCAACCAGGAAGTGAGCAAGATCACTGAGTCGGATTACTTCCAGCGCCTGCGCGAGCGAGCGCTCGAGATGCGTGCGGATGTTGGCGGCAGTCACAATTAGAGCCATTGCTTAGCAACCTCAAGGCCTCGGAGGAGCTGCTTCAAGCGGTTCCTCTGTTCGCCTCGTTGCCACGGGCAGCGCTCGAGGCGCTGGCGGAGGACGCCGTCACCGTATCGTTCGCGGCTAAGGAGATCGTTTGCCGCCAGGGCGATCCAGGCGACTCGCTGTTCGTGGTCCAGAGCGGCCACGTCGAGGTCATCGTGCTCGACGAACAACAAGTCGAGACCCAGTTAGCTATCCTGTCGCCCGGCGAGTTCTTCGGCGAGCTGGCGTTATTGGACGGCGAGCCCCGGTCAGCGACCGCCAGGGCGCTCACCGACAGCACCTTGCTGGTGATCCGCCGGAACCACTTCTTCAGCGTCCTGCGCGGGCCGAACGTCCTCGAGAACCTCCTGGCGGTGCTGGCCCAGCGCGTGCGCCAGGCCGATAATCTGGTGGCCGCGCGCGGCATGGATAACCGCAAGCTCGAGGAGGAAGCGCTGACCGATGCGCTGACCAACTTGGGCAATCGCCGCAAGCTGTTCCGCGATCTGGATACGCTGCAGGCCCGCTCCCGCCGGTACGGGCAGCACTGCGCACTGGCGATGTGCGACATCGACAACTTCAAGAAGTACAACGACACCTATGGCCACGCTAAAGGCGACGAGGCGCTGCGTACGGTTGCCCAGACGCTGGCCCATCATTGCCGAGCAGGCGACGAGGTGTATCGCTACGGCGGCGAGGAGTTCCTGGTAATGATGCCCGCCCAAACCACGCAAACGGCTTGGGTGGGCATGGATCGCATGCGCCAGTCGCTCGAAGATCTGCAGGTCCCGCATACCGGCAATCCGCCGCTGAATGTCCTGACGTTCAGCGCCGGCATCGCCAGCATGTCACCTGATGACTCCGCGACCGCCGCGGAGGCGCTCGAAAAAGCCGATCAGGCGCTGTATGAGGCCAAGCGCCAGGGTCGTAATCGGGTCGCCACGGCGCCGCCGGCGGACGTTACAGCGTGATCGTCACCAGGCACGGGCCGCCGGTGATAGGCAGTCGGAGCTGCCCGCGCGAGCCAGCCAGGTGGTGCTTGCGAGTGTTGCCAGCATCCTTCACGTCAACAGTCGCCGGCAGCGCCTCGGAGGCGCCATCAGCGGTCACTCGGTGGACCCACACTTTCAACTCGCGAGCGCTGCTGGCGGGCAGCTGAAACTCCGCTAGCTTCAAGGAATCCAGATCGGGCAGCTCGCCGCCGGAGCTTTCCAGCTGCCTTTCGCCGGTCGCCGCCGCCAGTCGCACGTTTACCGGTAGCCGGGCGCCGGCAGCCGTGATGTGAAACATCGCCTGGCGCTCGGGACGAGCGTCGTCGCGAAGCTCCACCACGAGCCGTGAGGTGAACGCTCCCTGGCGCGCCAGCAGCACCGGCAGCACCACCATCAGCAGCGCATCGAGCAGCGCGGCGGTGCGCTCGCCCGCGCCCTGCCAGATGAACAGCCCATGCGCCAGCAAAATGCCCTCAAAGAACACGAACAGCGCGGCCAGGACGAGAGGGTGCCCGAGAGCGCGAAAGGTGCCGGCCGGCACGGCGTCGCCCTTACGCCGGCTTGAGACCAGCAGCAGCAGCGGAAAGAGCCCGGCCACCAGCGGCGCACCCAGCATGCCGTTGAGGCTGAATACCGCCGTGAATGAGCCGCTGCCGGTCATATCCAGCCAAACGGACAGGAGCGCGCTCAGCACCAGGGGGCTGACCGAGAACCAGAAACGCACGTGCGGCTGATACCAGACCGTCTTCTCATGCCGGCTGGTAGTGTGCGGCAGCCAGTCCCGCATGAGATTGAAGGCCAGGCTCACCATGCGGATGAACGCCAGGCCCAACAGCAGCAGCAGCAGCACCATGCCGACGGCGCTCGCGAACGGCCCCAGCTCGCGCGCCAGCGGCAGCAGCACCGTGCTGGATTCACCTAACAGCCGCGAGGGTGCGATACCGCCATCGATGCCGAGCACCCACACGCTGTATATGGCCGTGATGATCAGTGTGCCCGCCATGCTGCCCTTGATGAGCGATGCGCCTGAGGGATCCCGCGGCAGCGTCAGCTTGGCGAAGTGGGGCAGAAACGTTTGGACCGCGTACATGCCGAGCACTGAGCCAAAGACCAGGCCCAATTGCTCGCGCGACAGCGCGCCGCCGAGCAGGGTGAACGGATCCAGGCTGAATTGCGCAAGACCACCGGCATGACCGAGGGCCAGCAGCGCCAGGACCAGCGCCAAGCTGAGGCTGGCCGCGCCCAGCAGCACCGCGGCCGCGGTCGAGAGGTTCACCGAACGGTCGGCGCACAGCCACAGGCCCAGTAGGAACAGCGCGATTGTCCAGCCGATCGAGGGCAGCGGCGTGAAGGCTGCCAGCGTGGACGCCAGCCCGATCAGGCACGCCAGGATGAACAGCACTGCCCGGAACAGCGCAACGGCCGACATCACCACCGACCCGGTGCGGCCCAGGTAGTCCGATACGACGCGGCCAAGGAAGGCCGCCCCATACTGGACCGGACCGTTGCGGCCGTAGGCCTCCGCCAGGCAGGCGATGGTGATCGTGTTCACCAACCCGAATACGGCTAGCAGCAGCACGCCCGTAACGGGCCCAATGCCCGCCAGCGCAATGGGCAGCGCGAGTATCGCCTGCGGCACGCTCATCGTGCACACCAGCACCGCCACGTACCAGAACGGGGGCAGCGAATCCAGCCAGCGCGCCAGCCCCGTGCCCAACCAGCGCATACGGTCCGCCGGACTGATCCGCGGCGCAAAGATGCCCTGGATCGGCTCCGCGTACAGCGTTTCGTAAGCAGCTTGGACGGCCGGATCGTCGATGCCGACGGCGCGGCGAAGGCGCGGTACATCGTGCTCGGCGAAGCGATATTTCTGGCCCAGCAAGCGGGCCAGGCCGGCGCGCGCTTGGGGATTCTCGGGCACCAGCGGCGCCCAGCGCGAAGCGTGCAGCTCCAGGTCGTGGATGCTGGGCTCGAGTGGCAGCGCAGTGCCGAATTTGAAGGCTTGGAAAAAGGCGTCCTCCAGCTCGTCGGCCGCTTGTCCAGTGACCAGCTCGGCTGGGAGCCGCGCCTCGGCTACGACACGGGCGGTAGCCGCCTCAACGACGAACAGCAGGTTCTGCCGGCGTTTGGATGGAAGCCCACCCAGGATCTCCTCGCGGGAGAGCAGATCAGAGGACGAACGCGCCAAGGTCTCGGTACATGCTGGTCAGCGGGTGCTCCGGAAAACGCAGCGAGAAGATGCCTCCGCTGGCGAGCGCCATCAACTCCGGGAAATGCGGCAGCACCGCCGCGACCTCACAGCCGTAGGCCTGTTCCACGTGCTTCCGGACGTCCTCGATCGGGAACACCGGTGGGACGTTGTTGACCACCAGAGCGATCCGCGGCACGTCCAACTTGCGAGCCACTTCGACGGTGATGCTGGTGCCCATATAGTCCTGCTGGTCGGCACGCAGCACGACTACCAGCGTGTCCGAGACGGCTAGTGACAGCAGCGTCTCCTCGTTGAGGCCGGGGTGGGTATCAATCAACAGCGCATCCAACCGCAACACCTCGATCAACCGCTGCAGCCCCTGGTTCAGGCGGGCCACGTCGTACCCCTCGCGCAGGACCCGCGCGATGTCGCCAGCGTTGGGCCGCGACGGGATCAGATGCAGATTGCCGGTGACGCCATTGCCCCACGAGGTGCCGATGTCATACGCCGCCTGCTCGATCTCGCAGTTCCCCCACAGGTAGTCATTGAGCGCATAGCGCATGTGCGCTTCATCCAAGCCGAACAGCACGTGAATACCCGGCGACTGGATGTCGGCGTCGATGACGCCTATCCGCTTTCCGGACTTGGCGAGCAGGTAGCCGAGGTTGGCCGTCGTGTTCG
>DATGVV010000318.1:0-6905 GCA_035299885.1 Chloroflexota bacterium
TGCAGCTGCACGGCGGCGCCTACATTGAGGGTCGCTACGCCTATTGCCCCTGGGAGGGCGCCGGCGTCGTGATCCTGGACGTCAGCGACGTCACGGCCCCGCGGCTGGCAGGACACCTGCGCGTAGACCCGCCGTTCAGCAACATGATCCCGCTGCACACCGTCGTGCCCCTGCCGGACCGCCAGCTGGGCGTGGTCAACGGCGAATCCATTAAAGAGCGCTGCGAGGAGCCACTGGTCATGGCCGGCATCATCGACGTGAGCGACGTCAGCCGGCCACGGCTGATCTCGATTTTTCCGCTGCCGGAGCCGGTTGAGGACTTCCATCGCAAAGGTGGCCGCTTCGGGCCCCACAACCAGCACCAGCCGCAGCACCAGGCATGCCTGCAGTCCTCAGGCGACTACATCTACCTGACCTACTTCAACGCGGGGCTGCAGATCTTCGACATCTCCAACCCGCTGCGGCCAACCTGCGCCGGCCACTACATTCCGGATAATCCGACCAAGCGCCTGGGCCCGCTGCCCAAAGACCTGGTGCATCAAGCCGAAGACGTCATCGTCGACGCCCGCGGCTACATCTACATGACCGAAAAGAACTCCGGCGTGTACGTCATGGAGTTCACGCCCGCCGCGTGAGGTAGCTTAGCGGATGACGGCCAGGCCGGTGGCCAGGGCCAGCAGCACGAATGCCAGGGAGAAGCCGACGCTGTACATGACAATCGGCCGGCCGTCCGCCAGGCGGCTCGACCAGCGAGCGGCCGCCAGGTAGCCACCGACGCTGATCAGCAGCAGCGCTACCAGCCAGGCGTCTTTGGGCGATAAGCCCAGCATTCCTGAGAGTCTAGCTGGCCTCGCCAGAGGCTAAAGATCGAGCCCGCCGGGCCGATACTCTACGTGAGGCAGGGAAGCCCGGATGAAGGCCCGGACGCGGGTCGGCTGGAATGGATGCCAGCTCCACACCAGGCAACCCAATTGGAAAGGCCCCAAGCAGTAGGCTTGGGGCCTTTCTCGTTCCCCGGCTAAGGGGTCGCCTGTTCTAATTCACGCCGCCTCGATGAACTCGGCCGGGACCCCGCTTAGTGGAGCTCCGGCTTCCAGGGGATGACCAGCCGCTGCACGGTGTCCAGCCCCAACTGGGACAGGAAACCAAGGAAGGCCGTCGTCACCAGGCCGCAGTACATAGCTTCGACCGAGAACGTCTGCCAGGATTGCCAGATCAGGTAGCCGATGCCCGTCTTGGCGCCCACGAACTCGGTGGCCACGATCACGATCAGGGCCACGCCCAGAGACAGCTGGAAGCCGGTGAATATCTGGGGTAAGGCGCCCGGGACGGCGATGGTGCGGAAGAACTGCCAGCGGTTGGCGCCGAAGTTCCGGCCAACGTCCAGGTAGATCTTGTCGATGTTCATCACGCCGGCCATGGTGTTGATGAGCACCAGGAAGATGACGCCGATGGCCACGCTCACGTACTTGGACATCTCGCCGAGGCCAAAGATGAGCATGATCAGCGGCAGGATGGCGATCTTTGGGATGGGGAACAGGGCAGCGACCATGGGTTTGAAGAAGGCCCGAACGGGCGACGACAAGCCCATGCACACGCCCAGGAGCAGCCCCGGCACGACGCCCATCAGCAGGCCTACCGCGATGCGGCCGAGTGTGGCCTTGACGTCGATGAGCAGCTCGTTGCTCACGACGAGGGCCCTGAATGTGCCCACAATCGAGGACGGCGCTGGGAAGAAGCGCGCGTCGAGCAGACGGATCCGGACCATGATCTCCCACAGCAGGAGCAGCAGCAACGGCGAGAACAGCGAAACCAGGCGTTCGCCCAGGTTGCTCTTCTTGGGGATGGTGATTTCTTTGCGCCCCAGGACCTCGGCAGTGGTGTCCTTCTCGGCCGGTGCCGGGCCGATGCCCGGCGCAACCAGTCCACGGGCGCTGAGCGTTGTGTCCAGGCTGTCTGTGCTCATGCAACTGTCTCCGGAGTCCGCCTGAGGCGGCGGGGGTAGTTAGTTAGCATACCGTTCGCGAGCTCGCTCGTCCATTGGCACTGTGCCGGATCACTATACGTGAATACGTCCGGGCTGGCTAGTCCTCGAGCTGGATGTTGATGTGCTTCAGCTCGGTGAACTCGTGAAGGCCTTCGAGACCGTACGAGCGACCGATGCCGGACTGCTTAGCGCCGCCCATCTCGGCCGCCGCGAACAGCTTGCCGAAGGTGTTGATCCAAACCATGCCGGCCTTGACCTTCTTGGCCACGCGCAGCGCCTTGTTGATGTCTCGCGTCCAGACCGCGGCCGCCAGCCCATAGACGGTTGAGTTGGCCACCCGGGCGGCGTCCTCCTCATCCTCGAAGGTCTGGACGGCGACCACCGGGCCGAAGATCTCCTCCTGGGCGATGGTGGCGCCCACGGGCACCTTGTCGAAGATGGTGGGCGGGACGAAGTAGCCCTTGGCCAGCGGCCCATCCTCGTAGCGATAGCCACCGGTGACCAGCTGGGCCTCGCCCTTGCCCTTCTCTATATAGGAATAGACGCGATCCTGCTGGCCCTTGGAGATGACCGGGCCGAGCTGCACGCCGCGATCCAGCCCGTCGCCGACCTTCAGGCCCTCGGCCACCGACTTCATACGCTCCACGAACTCGTCGTGCAGCTTGCTGGGAATCAGCACGCGGCTGCCGGCGATACATACCTGGCCGGCGTTGAAGAAGGACGCGCCGTTGATGGCGCCCTTGACCGCGCGGTCCAGGTCGGCGTCCTCGAAGATGATGTTGGGCGACTTGCCGCCCAGCTCGAGGGACACCTTCTTGAGCGTGTCGGCCGCTGTCTTGATCACGTGCTTGCCCGTGTTCGTGTCGCCGGTGAAGGCGATCATGTCCACGTCCGGGTGCTTGACGAGCTGATCACCGACGGTGCCGCCAGGGCCGATCAGGAAGTTGACGATGCCCTTGGGGAACTCCTCGATGTCGTCGATGAGCTCGATGAACTCGGCCGTCGCGCCGGGGGTCATGCTGGACGGCTTGACCACCACCGCGTTGCCGGCGGCCAGCGCCGGAGCGAGCGGCCGGGTGAGCAGCGACAGGGCCATGTTCCAGGGCACGATGATGCCCACCACGCCAACCGGCTCGCGCAGCATGATCGCCAGCGAGTCGGGGTTCAGGGTCGTGGTCCGGCCATAAATCGCGCGCGCCAGGCCGGCGTAGAAGGACAGCGCGTCGGCGCCGCGGTTCACCTCGGTCAGCGACACCGGGAACAGCTTGCCGGCTTCCATCGAGAGCAGGCGAGCCAGGTCCTTGCCCATGGCCTTGAGGCCGTCGCTCAGCTTGCGAATGGCGATGGCGCGGCGCTCGGGATTCTCCGACCAATCGGACGTCTCCAGCGCGTTGCGCGCGGCGGCCACGGCGCGATCGACCTCTTCCGAGGTGGCGCTCAGGGCACGGTAGACGAGCTCGCCGTTGACGGGGTTGAAGATCTCCAGCGGCTGGCCGGCGCCGCTGCCGATCCACTCGCCGCCAATGTAGCTCCTATAGGTCTTGACGTCAGTTGCGATTGCCACGGGGTCGAGTATAGGGCGGCTAAGCTTAAGGACGGCCGAATGAAGGTTGCCATGATCGCCAGCTGGGAGCGGGATTGTGGCATCTACTTCTACACCCGCCCGCTGGTCGAGGAGCTGCGGCGGCAGGGCCATCAGGTGCAGGTGGTGTGCCACACCGATGCACCGCCGGCCGAGGACGTCTACCCGGCGATCGATCTGCGCCGCGGCGACTGGTTCGAGGCTGTCGAGGACGTCGTCGATCGCATCGATCCGGACGTGGTGCACGTGCAGTTCGAGTATGGGCTGTACGCCCACCAGCGCGACAACAATTTCTTCAACTACAACGCCGCCAACTCGTTCGGCATCAACGACCTGCTGTTCCGTTGGAGGGTGGCCGGCCGGACGGTGGTGGTGACGATGCACTCGGATAACAGCGAGCGGCTGGACCGGCTGGCCTTTATCCAGAGCATGGGCGAGCTGGCCAGCATCAGCCTGGTGCACACCGAGCACGGGCCGTGCCCGTCGGGCAAGGTGGCCTACGTCCCGCACGCCACGCCGCCGCGTCCCAAGCGCCTGCAGGATGCGAAAGCCCGCTACGGCTGGGCAGGTAAGAAGGTGCTGGGCATGATCGGCTACCAGGACTGGTACAAGCGCTATGACCGGGTGGTGCGGCTGTGGCCGGACGTCGCGGCCCAGCTGGGGCCGGACGCCATCCTCGTGGTGGCCTGCGCGCCGCGTCCCGGGTCGAAGGAGGGCGTAGTGCTGGGCGACGCGCTCACGGCGGCCATCGCCGCCAGCCCCGCGCGGGACAGCATCGTGAACATGCCCCGGCTGTTCAGCCCAAGGGAGTTCCTGGAGGTGGTGGCCAGCTTCGACACGCTGGCGCTGCCCTATCAGTCGGCAGCGGCCAGCGGACCGTGCATGGCGGCCTGCGCGGTGGGCACGCCCGTGGTGGCCAGCAACGTGGGCGGGCTGCGATCGTACCTGGAGGACAGCGGCGCCGGCCTGGGCGTGCCGCGCGACAGCGACGAGGCGCTGGTGCGGGCCATCGTGCGGCTGATGAAGGACGGCGCGCTGCGCAGCCGGCTGTCGCTGAAGGCGCGGCGCTACGCCCGGCGAGTGTCGCTGCCGAACGTCGCGCGCCGCCACGTGACCTTCTACAAGTGGGCCATGGCCCGCCGCCGATCGCTGGGCTACTCCTCTCTCATCGCAATGGGAGAGGCTAGCTGAGGGGCGGCCTTACGGCCGCGACACCCTCACCTAGCCTCTCCCGGTCCTATGCGGACGGCGAATCGCGGGAGAGGAACATATGCGCGTAGGCATCCTGGGCCCGATCTCGTGGCGCACGCCGCCGCGGCACTACGGCGCCTGGGAGACAGTGGTCCACAACCTGACGGAGGGGCTGGTGCAGCGCGGCCACGACGTGACGCTGTTCGCAACAGGGGATTCGCTGACGGCGGCCAAGCTGCACGCCGTCTGCCCGCGTCCGTACTCGGAGGACCCGGAGATCGATGCCAACGTGATGGTGCCGCTGCACATCTCCGAAGCGATGGAGATGGCGGGCGAGTTCGAGCTGCTGCACAGCCACCTGGACTTCATGCCGCTGACCTACTCGCGGCTGATCCGGACGCCGCTGCTGACGACCATCCACGGCTTCTCGTCGGACACGATCAAGGCGATCTACTACAAGTACGCGGACAACCCCTACGTCTCGATCAGCGATTCGGACCGCGACCCGCGGCTGAACTACCTGGCCACGGTGTACAACGGCATCGACCTGGCGGAGTTCACGTTCCGGCGCGAGCCGGGAGGCGACTACCTGCTGTACCTGGGGCGGTTCCACCCAGAGAAGGGCGTGCACCTGGCGATCCAGGTGGCGCGCGAGGCGGGTCTGCCGCTGGTGATGGCCGGCATCCAGCAGGACGAGGCGTACTGGCGGAAGGAGATCGAGCCGCACGTCGACGGCCGGCGGGTGCGGTTCGTGGGGCCCGCGGACGGGCAGCAGCGGGACGCGCTGATGGGCAACGCGCTGGCGAGCCTGCACCTGGTGACGCGCCCGGAGCGTTTCGGCCTGACGATCGTGGAGTCGCTGGCCTGCGGGACGCCGGTCATCGCCATGGACCTGGGATCGCCGCGGGAGATCCTGGGGGACGGCATCAGCGGCTTCCTGGTGCACACAGTCGAGGAGGCGGTGGAGGCCGTGCGCCGGGTGGACAGCCTGGACCGGGCGACCTGCCGCCGCTGGGTCGAGGAGCGCTTTACCGTTGACCATATGGTGGACAACTATCTGCGCGTCTACGAGCGGTTGTTGAGCTGAGCTCGCTGCCAGCTTGACAACTGTGGTGTAATGCACTGGCGGCGGCGACTTCGCTGTTGCATTCTTACGCGTCTTGTTCGGTGCTTCTGTCCGCGCAGGCATACCCTGCGGCTGGAAACCTCCGGGAGGCGGCCTCGTTGGCTAGCAGGAGGACCGGTTGCAGAGCATTGGGCGAATCGTCTCGTGGCCATGGGTCTGGTTCATTGCGATCGTGGCCGGCGTCGTACTGGCCGCACCTCCCCCAGCTTTGGCGGCAGCTTCGGTTACGCTCAGCATCGCATCCGGGGCGCCCGGCACCTCTGGCACGATCAATGGCGCGAACTTCTTCGCGCTCCAGCCGCTCACCGTGTTCTTGGACGTGGATCCCGCCGGCACAGTTCTCAACTCCAGCTGTGGAACGAACAGTACTGGCAACGTAAAGAGCGGTTGCGCCTTCATTATCCCGCCTTCGGCATCAATCGGGCAGCACAGCATCATTGTCGACGACGGTCAGGGCAACCATCCGTCCGCATCGTTTATCGCGACGGCGCCAGAGGTCACGCCAACAGCCACAGCAACACCATCAGTCACGCCGACAACCACCGACACGCCGCTTCCCACCAATACCCCAGCCACGCCAACCACGACCGACACACCGCTCGCCACCAGTACCCCAACCGCGACACACGCGTCAGCTTCAATCAGCGTCAGCACGGCGTCCGGACCCGTCGGCACTTCCGGCACGATCAGCGGCGCGAACTTCTCCGCCGTCCAGCCCCTCACCATCTACTTCGATGTGGATCGCCTGGGCCTGGTGCTCAATTCTAGTTGCGGAACTGACAGTGCGGGCGATGTAAAGAGCGGCTGCATCTTCACTATTCCGGGATCGGCATCGATCGGCCAGCACAACATCATTGCCGACGATGGCCAGAGCAACCACCCGTCCGCTTCGTTTGACGTCACGGTGCCGACTAGTACCTCAACCGCGACCAGCACGGCCACGCCCACGGCAACTGACCTCCCGACCAGCACGGCCACGCCCACGGCAACTGACCTCCCGACCAGCACGGCCACGCCCA
>DATGVV010000319.1:0-5670 GCA_035299885.1 Chloroflexota bacterium
GGAGCGGCGTTTCCATGCCCTGTACGACCGTATTTTCCGGGGTGACGTCCTGGAAGAGGCATGGCGGCGAGTCCGCGCCAATCGAGGGGCGGCCGGGGTGGATCGGGAGACCCTGGCCGACGTGGAGGCGTATGGGGTGGAGTGCATGTTGGATGAGCTCCAGGCCAGCCTCCGGGCAGGCAAGTACCGTCCGGCGCCAGTGCGGCGCCAGACCATCCCGAAAGCAGGCGGCGGGGTGCGGGGCCTGGGCATCCCGATGGTGCGGGACCGGGTGGCGCAGCAGGCGGCGAAGGTGGTGCTGGAGCCGATCTTCGAGGCAGACTTCCGGCCGTCGTCGTATGGCTACCGGCCGCAGCGGAGCGCGACAGAGGCGCTGGAGCGTGTTCGCCGAGGGTTCATCCGGGGATACGCGTGGGTGGTGGAGTTCGACATCCGCAGCTACTTCGACAGCATCGACCACGAGCGGATGCTGCGGCTGGTCGAGCAACGGCTATCGGGCCGGCGGGTGGTCAAGCTGGTGCGGCAGTGGCTGCGCGCAGGGGTGTTAGAGGGCGGGCAGACCCGCGAGACGGTGACGGGGACGCTGCAGGGCGGGGTCATCTCGCCGTTGCTGGCCAACATCTATCTACTCGACTTGACCGACGCTGGGCAACGAGGGTGCGGGCGAGTTGGTGCGCTACGCGGACGACTGGGTGGTGCTGGGCCGCAGCCAGCTGAGGCGGAGGCAGCTGTGGAGGCGATGAGGAGCATCCTCACGGAGCTAGGGCTGGAGCTGCATGCCGACAAGACAAGGGAGGTTGACCTCCGCGAAGACCGGGAGGGGTTTGACTTTCTGGGCTGCCATTTTCAGGCGCGGGTCTCGGGGCGGCTGCTGGAGCGCGGCATCCGCCGCTACTACCTGCACCGCTGTCCGAGCCAACGGAGCATGAAGCGGCTGCGCCAGCGAGTGCACGACCTGATCGGCCGGGACCGGAACGGCGTCAAGGATGTGCGCGTACTTATCCGAGACATCAACCCGGTGCTCATCGGCTGGGGCAACTACTTTCGGACAGGCAACGCCGCCAGCAAGTTCATCTCGATTGACCGGTATGTGAGTGATTCGGCTACGTCGCTTCCTCGTGAGCGCCAGGGGCGGAGTTTGCGACCGGCTCAAGCGAGGCAGTGGACGGCCGACTGGTTCCATGAACAGGGCCGGCATCGATTGCGGGGAACAATCTGTTACCCGGAGGTGGGTAACATGCCTAGAAGATCATCGGTAAGCCGTGTGCGGGAAAACCGCACGCACGGTTTGAAAGGGGGATGGGGAACCACATCCGTTCGCGGACAGTGCGCCCCTGACTACTAATGTCCGCCGCGGCCGTGCCTGGTCAGTGCATAGTGCGCGCTAAAGCTCCGCTCCGGGTAAGCTTTGGCGGCGGAGGCACCGACGTCCCACCCTATCCCCAGATGCGCGGCGGCCTGGTCCTGTGCTCGACCATCGATCGCTGGGCCTACACCACGGTCGTCCCCCGCTTGGACGACGAGATCTCGATCGAGTCGCTCGATTATTCGATGGTGTCTCATGGCCAGGCGGAACAACCGCTCGAGTACGACGGCAAGCTCGATCTCGCCAAGGCGGTGGTGAACCGTTTCCACAGCCAGACGCGTGGCATGAAGCTGTTCCTGCACTCTGACGCGCCGCCCGGTTCAGGCCTGGGTTCCTCATCCGCACTCGTGGTATCCCTAGTAGCCGCTCTCGCCCGCTACCAGGGCATGGCCATGACTAGCCACGAAGTGGCGGAACTGGCCTGGCAGGTCGAGCGCGTGGACATGGCCATCGAAGGTGGCCTGCAGGACCAGTACGCCGCCGCGTTCGGTGGCTTCAACGTAGTCGAGTTCACTGACAACGGCGTGAACGTCCAGCCCCTGCACCTAAGTCCGGCGGTGGTCAATGAGCTGGCCTACCGCCTTATCCTCGTTTACACCGGCCACGCTCGCATGTCGGGCAACATCATCGCTCAACAGGTCCAGGGCTACCGCCAGGAGGACCCTAAGGTCCTCGCTGCGCTCGACGCGATGAAGATCCTCACCCTGGAAATGAAGAACATGCTCATGCGCGGCCGGCTGGACGACTTCGGCGATCTGCTGGATGCAGCCTGGGAATCCAAGAAGCGCCTCGCCTCGGGGATTTCGACACCAGAGATCGAGGCCTTGTACGAGAAAGCCAAGAAGGCCGGCGCCCTGGGTGGCAAGATCACCGGCGCTGGCGGCGGTGGCCACCTGCTGCTGTTCTGCCGGTTTGACCGCCGCCACCGCATCCGGGCGGTGGTTGAGAAAATGGGCGCCACCGTCGAGGGCTTCAGCTTCGAGCCTCGCGGCGTCCAGACCTGGGAAGTCAGCTAGCTATAGTTTGAAAGTTGTCTCCTGGCGAAGTTCGGATCGCCTCCTAGTCTACGGTGCCTTAGGTTTCGTCGCGCCGGCAGCGGATCGACCCGAAGCTGCGCAAAGCAGGTTGGGACATTCAGCGATTCCAGGCGGGGCGGTCGCTGGCGCCATCCCCAGCTTGCTCGCTATGGAGCCGATCGCCGCCCACTCTGATGGGTATTCCTTGCGGTACTCGATGACCATCCGCACCGCTCGCTCGCCTATCTCCTCCGGGTATCTCCCTCGTGGCATTTGCTCCAATCCTCTCAAAAGATGGAGCCTCCAACTTTCAGCGCTGACACTGTGCCCCTACTTCCAATGAGCGGGACTCTCCTAGAGCTGTACGGCCGAGATTTAACAAAGCTGGTACTTTCTCATGATCCCGCAAGAGACGTGCTGCGAATCCTGGATGAATACCGGTTTTAAGAGAGCATCAGTGTAGAAATGCTACTGGAATTCATATAACGGAGCTTTTCATGCCAAGTGGCGATTCATATAGACATGCAACGACGCTACTCGGTCGTGAATCGGAGGATGCTGAGCAGCTCTAGATCTCCTGTCACCAGATAATGTGGCCATGCACTGGCCACGGGTGGAAGCGATTATCCTGGCGGGCGGACGCGGCGAACGCCTCATGCCGCTGACCGCCGACCGGCCGAAATGCCTGGTCGAATTGGCGGGACAGCCGCTGATTGCGCATCAGCTTCGCTGGCTGGCGCGCCAGGGCATAAAGCGTGTAGTAATCTCTTGCGGCTATCACTGGGAACAAATCCGTTCGTTTTTGGGTAGTGGGTCTACCTACGGCCTCGACGTAACTTATGCGCCGGAGGAAACGCCACTCGGGCGTGGTGGCGGCCTTAGGAAGGCGCTTGCGAAGCTAAAGACCAGGGAACTGGTCGTGGCCTGCAATGGCGACACACTCACGTCGCTGGCACTTCGTCCCATGATTCGCGCACATCGCCGGTCTGGGGCACTCGCCACGCTGCTATTGGTGCCCTACCTAAGCCAGCATGGCATTGCTGAGGTTGACATTCAGAGCCGCATAGTGGGTTTTCGCGAGAAACCATCGCTGCCATATCTGCTTAGCGGCGGAATCTACGTCCTCTCGCCTGACATCGAGCGGCTGCTCCCGCGGCGCGGTGATCACGAAGTCACCCTCTGGCCGCGACTCGCGGCCGAAAGGCGCCTCTACGGCTACCGTTTTCTGGGCTTCTGGCAATCCGTGGATTCAGCAAAGGACCTACAGCGCGCCGAACGACGGCTCCGCAGAGTGAGACTAGCTGGTTAGGGCTTCTTCAACGAGATCGCAAATCACGTGAGCCGCAGCCCTGTGAACCTCCTGGACCCGTGGCGTGTCGCTGGATTGGACACAGAGGCAATGGTCTACGAGTCCTACGAGCCGACCCCCGGTTGCGCCGGTGAAGGCAATCGTGACGAGCTTGCGCTGGACGGTGGTGGTTGCAGCAGCAAATGATGGTTCGGCGAGGTACCGCTGGTGCTGAAAGCCCATAGGACATCGCCGGTGACAGCGAGTGCCTCAATCTGTCGGGTAAATACTTGGTCGAAACTGTAGTCGTTGCCCACCGCCGTCGGGAGCGTCACGTCGGTTCCAAGCGCAACGGCCGGTAACTCCTGGCGGTCGCGTTTGTAGCGGACTACGAGTTCACTGGCGACATGCTGGGCGTCGGCCGCACTGCCGCCATTTCCGCATAGCAGTAGCTTGCGCCCGGCCATCAGAGTGTCCGCAATTGCACTGGCTATCTCAGCCAGCGTTTCGGCGTGTCTTCCTGCCGCACACTCGTGACTGGTGGGACACACGGCCGCTGCCGTCGTCTGAACGATTCCGGGTACGCCAGGGCCTAGCCATTCTCACTAGCCTACAGCCGCTCATTGAGGACGTTGAGGCCGAGCTCACCAGGCTGAGCACTGTCGAACCGTGGGCGTCTCAGACGGTGTTCCTGGTACAGATGCCAGGCATCGGAGTCCTGAGCGCCATAGTCCTGCTATCGGCTCTCGGTGACGGCTCGCGGTTTCCCTCATTGGTAGGGTACAGCCATCAGTGCACCAGCGTGGACGGCTCCGGGGCAACACACGGATTGGCAGGATCACCAAGGAAGGACCCCGTGACGCGCGGACGACGATGGTCGAAGCCGCCTGGGTTGCCGTGGAAACCACCGCCCAACTGGAAGACCGCGTTCGGCGATGGGGGGTCAAATTTAGACCGGCGTTGACACTGACGACCGCCGCCATCGCCGATGAACCTCGACGCAGGTAAGGCGTCAGTAGCTGATAGCCCTGGTTGACTCCAGACCGCCAGCTTTGGGCATAGCTCGGCCGCGTTGCAGGACCCCTAGCAAGTTCACTTAGGCAGGCGCTCCTTGCACGACTAGCGGTCCGAACAGGGCTTCGCAGCTGCTGCCATCGTTGGGCGTAGCCGGAAGGACCGACGTCACCACTAGCTCGACCAACAACGACCCGCTGACTGAGTTGTTAGTGATGGACTGTCTAACTACGCCATCAACCAAGTAGTCAAACGTCCTCGTAGCCGGGTTCCAGGAGATTTGGAGATTGTGGACGGCCCACGGCGTGTACGCCACCATCACCTTGTCTTGTGCTCCACCGACGAACGTGTCACTGCTCTGGATCCCGTTGGATGCGTCAGGGCCAGGTGGATAGTTGCCGATCTCCTCAATCTCGACATAAAAGTTCGCGCTCGTATCCAGAGTGGTTAGCGTCAGGCCAGCCCAGAACGATGTCGACGTCGAGCCCGGGCCAGGCCTCGACTGAACATTACAGCTCAGTTTCAGCGTCTGGCTGGAATCCCAGCGTTTGTTCGAGAGCAACCCGGCCGATTGTTGGACAGTACGGAGGCTGCCGCTCTGCGGCGTCCAGCCAGTCGAGCCCATCGGGTCCCAGTTAGACAAATCATTCCAGTTCTCGGTCCATGTCTGAACGGTTGGGGTGGGAGAGGGACTGTTGGGCGTTGGGGTGGGAGAGGGACTGTTGGGCGTTGGGGTGGAAGTTGGAGTGCTGGTCGGAGCCGCTGAGTTACCGCTCTGAGTCACCAAGTTGTCCGAGACGTTGCCAGGGTCGACATTGCCAGTTACCGTGTTGGGGCCAACCACCGGGGCAGTCTCCAGTACGATAGCCGTGGGCGGGTAATCGGTGACCTTGTTGTTCTGGACCGTGTAGACACCAATGGTGGAGCCGGTACCAGGCGAGATGTTGGAGCCATCCACGGTCAGGTAGTAGTCGGTGTTTTGGACG
>DATGVV010000320.1:0-7505 GCA_035299885.1 Chloroflexota bacterium
CGAGCTATCGAGGAGTGGGAGCTTGACGTCGCTGGGGATGCCACCCACGTCACCTGCCTGGCACGGGGCAGCGAGCTTGCCCAGCGAGCCATGAATCGCCTAGGCGAGCAACGCCGCTCTGCTTAGCTGAACCTTCTTAGCCCACGGTTTGGCTTGCGCGCGCATCTGCTGGGCGCCTAATCGAAACGCGTATTATGCCGGCATGCCGCGGCTGCTATTCGTCCTGCTATCCGCCCTCCTCCTGGCCGCCTGTAGCGGCGCGGCGGCGCCCAACACGAGCGGAGCATCCGGAGCGGGCAGCGCTGCGGCGTCGACCAGGCCGCTGCAGCCGCTGACCATCGCCTACAGCTCGCCTTCGCTGACGGAGATTCCGGTGTACATCGCGCAGCAGAAGGGCTTCTTCCGCGAAGAGGGGCTGGACGTGCAGGTGCCCTACATACGGGGCAGCGCGGAGCTGGCGGCGGCGGTCATCTCGGGCAACGTCCAGGTGGCCTACACGGTGTCGGAAGGCGTCCTCAGCGGTGCCGCCCAGGGTGGGATTCAGCCCGTGATCATGACCATGACCGACGACCATTACGCCTACAACGTGGTCACCCGGCCTGAGATCAAGACCTTCGCCGACGTGGCGGGGAAGACGTTTTCCATCGGCACCGGCCCGGGCACCAACCCCGACTTTGCCTTGACGGCCGTTCTGGAGGCCCACGGCATGAAAGCCGATGCCGTGAAGCGCGTCACCGGCGGAGATACCGCGACGCGCGCGGCGGCGCTGGAGGGTGGCAAAGTCGATGCCACGCTGCTCGACCCGCCCTACGACCTGCCGATCATCGACAAGGGCTACAATGTCGTGTCCTCGGTGTTCGACGACGTGAAGAGGCCAGTCGCCGGCGCCGTGCTGTACTCGACGCGCGCCTATGCCAACGCCCATCGCGACCAGATGGTGGGCGTGGCCAAGGCGCTGATCAAAGCGGTGCGCCTCGGAAAGAGCAATCCCGCGGACACCAAAAAGCTGATCACCGGCTGGACCAAGATCGAGGACCAGCGGGCGCTGGACCGAGGCTACGAGGTGTACTTCAACAAGCTGCTCTCGGCTGAGCCGTATCCCACCGTGGAAGCCGTGCAGAACAGCATCGAGAACTCGGCCAAGGCGCGAAAAGAGGAAGTGAAGCTCAAGGCCGAGGACTTCATCGACGGCAGCATCGTCAAGCAGGCCCTGAAAGAGCTTGGCTAGAGGCCTGACAGAAGCGACGGCGCCGCTCGAAGGCGTCAGCGTGGTCGAGCTGTCCGGGCACGTGGCCGGCCCCTACACCGGCATGCTGCTTGGGGACCTCGGCGCCGACGTCCTGAAGGTCGAGCCACCTACCGGTGACACACACCGCGGCCGGAACCCCAAGCACGAGCTCTACAGCCCAAGCTTCCGGGCTCTCAACCGCAATAAGAAGAGCCTGACGCTTGACCTTGGCACCGAGCAGGGCCGCGCGATCGTTCTGCGGATGCTCGATGCTGCCGACGTGCTGGTCGAGAACTTCCGGCCCGCTACCCGCTCCCGCCTCGGCCTCGACTTTGCGGACCTGCGCCGGCGAAACCCGCGCCTCATCCACTGCTCGATCTCCGGCTTCGGCCAGAGCGGGCCGTACAAGGACCGGCCCGGTTTCGACACCCTGGCCCAGGCGCTGAGCGGCATGCTCAGCCTGGTGTCGGACGTGCGCGAGCCGCTGCCGGTGGGCGTGTCCATCGCCGATCACGTGAGCGGCGTGTTCGGCGCCTATGGCGTGCTGGCGGCGCTGTATGCCCGCGAGCGCACCGCTGAGGGCCAATTCGTGGACGTGTCGCTGCTGCGCTCCAGCCTGGCGTTCATCGAGTCGCATGTGGCCGATTTCCTGAACGGCGGCGAGGCCGTCGACCGAGCCAACTTCGTGCGCGGCCGGATCTACAGCCTCAAGGGCCGGGATGGCCGGACGTTCATCGTGCACCTGGGCGCGCACGACCGCGCCTGGCAGGCGCTGTGCCGCGGTCTAGGCCGGGAAGAGCTTGGCGTAGACGAGCGCTTCGCTCGCTGGCAGCGCCGCTACGAGCAGCACGCGGAGGTCCAGGCCATGCTGCAGGCGCTTGCTGGCGAGCGGCCGCGAGCGCACTGGCTGGCGGCGCTGGAGGCTGAGGGCGTGCCCTGCGCGCCCGCGAATACGCTGGAGGAGGCGTTCGATGACCCGCAAGTGCGGCATCTCGGCCTGCCGCGGGAAGTGGACGGCAGCCGGCTCGTGGGCGAGGCCGTCCACCTCTCAGCAACGCCGGCCGGCATCCGCTTTCCCGCCCCCCATTTGGGCGAGCACACGGATGAGGTCCTGCAGCTCCTCGGCTATGATGGCCGAGCTATTTCCGCGCTCCGGGAGCAGGGGGTCATCTAATGGATTTCGCGCTCGACGAGGTTTCGCCCGAGCTCAAGCCGTTCCAACACGAGATGCGTGCCTGGGTCAAGGACGCCATGCGCGGCTCGGAGCACCTACGCTGGTCGGCCAACTGGTCGACGCGGGAGAACGACGAGGAGTACACGTTCCGCCGCGGCCTGGCCGAGAAGCTCGGCGCCAAGGGCTGGCTGTTCCCGACGCTCTTGCCCGAGTACGGCGGCGCCGGACTCACCGCTGAGTACCAGGCGGTCATCGACGCCGAGCTGAGCGAGTACGGCCTGGCCCTGGACCACATCTTCTACACCCTGGCTCGCATCGTCGTGCCCTGCATCCTGTATCACGGCACGGAGGACCAGAAGCGCGAGTTCCTGCCGCCCATGACTCGCGGCCTGATCTCCGTCTGGCAGGTGCTCACCGAGCCGCAGAGCGGCTCCGACGTGGCCAACGTCAAGACCACCGCCATCCGTCAGGGCGACGAGTACGTGGTCAACGGCCAGAAGATCATGGTCGGCCACAAGCTGCCGCCCGATTGGATCTGGCTGCTTGTGTGCACCGACCCCGGCCGCCCCCGGCACGAGAACCTGGGCTGGCTGTACATGCCCGCCAACCTGCCCGGCATCACCATCCAACACCTGCCGATGTTGATGGGCATCAAGAACGCAGTGTTCTTCGACGATGTGCGCGTGCCCGCCAAGTACCTGGTGGGCGGCGAGAACAACGGCTGGGAAGTCAGCCACACGCATATGGAGCTGGAGCATGGCGGCGGCGGCTCCGTTACCGGCGATCCGGCCGTCGAGCGGCTGTTCGAGTACTGCCAGCAGACCAAACGCGCCGGCAAGCCGCCCATCGCCGATCCGCACGTGCGAGACATCCTGGCCGAGGCGCTGATCGAGTCGCACGCGGTGCGGCTGATGAACCAACGCAACTACTGGCATCGCCTCAACCGCGATCCGCATCCCTACGGTGGTGCCCAGCTGCGCTATTACCAGCGCACGGTCCGGCTGCGCAACGCCCAGCGCGTGCAGCAGATCCTGGGCTACGACGCGCTCGTGCCCAACTACGACGTCCACGAGTTCGCCGATTTCGAGTACCTGCTGCGAGCTGGCCCGGGCCAGCTGCACGGCGGCGGCACGCTCGACACCGACCGGCTGATCGTGGCCCGGCGCATGGGCCTCGGCCGCGCCACCAAAGAGAAAGCGGCGGTGACGATCTAGATGGACTTCAACCTCACCGACGAGCAGCAGATGCTCAAGGAGAGCATCGCCGACTTCATGGAGCGCGAGGTCAAGCCGGACCGCGTGGCCCGCTGCTATCAGCGTGAGGACGGCTACGACCGCGGCCTGTTCCGTACCGCGGCTCAGTCCGGCTGGCTGGGCATGCCCGTCCCGGAAGAGCTCGGCGGCGCCGGTGGCAGCGTGATGGACTGCGCGGTGGCGTTCGAGGGCTTTGGCAGTGGTCCCCTGCCGGCGCCGGTGTTCTCCGCCGGCGTACTGTCGCCGCTGCTCATCCTGCACGGCGGCTCGAACGACCAGAAGCGGCAGCTGCTGCCTGCCATGTGCAAGGGCGAGGTCATAGCCACGCTGGCGGTGTCGGACTCTGGCATGGGTTGGGGGCCGGAGATGGTCGAGATGGAGCTGGCCGACAGCGGCGACGGCTTCGTCCTGAGCGGGGTCAAGCAGTTCGTACAGGACGGCCACCCGGCCAACATGTACATCGTGGGCGCGCGTTCGCGTGAGGGAGTGAGCCTGGTGCTGGTCGAACGAGACCGGCCAGGCGTGTCGGTCCGTCAGCGCGGCGAGCTGCTGGCTACCGTGGCCGAGGTGCGCTTCGAGAACGTGCGTATGCCGCGGGCTGCGCTGCTCGGCTCGCCTGGCTCAGGCTGGGACACGATCGAGAGCGCCCTCGACCAGGCCCTGCCGATCCTGTGCGCCTCCAAGGTCGGCGCCTGCCAGCAGATCTTCGATACGACGGTCGAGTACACCCGCGAGCGCATCGCTTTCGGCCAGCCAATCGGCCGCTTTCAGCGCGTCCAGGACCACATGGTCGAGCTGGCTGACCACATGGACGCGGCCCGCTGGATCACCTACGAGACCATCTGGAAGCTGGAATCCGGCCTGCCCGCGAAAGGCTTCATCCATGAGGCCAAAGCGGCCGCCAGTGAGGGCTACTACCAGGTCGTGGACTACGCCCACAAAGTGTGGGCTGGCCCTGGCACCGCCCTCGACCATCCGCTCATGGCGCACCACATCGCCAGCCGCGTGCTGTACCAGTACCTGGGCGACCCCGCGTACCACAAGCGCCGCATGATGGACGCGCTGTACCCGGTGGAAGCCTAGACCTTCAGCCCCAGGACCCGGATCGCGTTCTCGCCGAACACCTGGGCGCGGTCCTGCTCGCAGAAGTCGTCGAACTCGGCCACGAAGCGGACAGCGGACTCCAGGCTGGCGCGGCCGAGAGGGTAGTCGCTACCGAGCATGAGGTGGTCGGCGCCGAACATCTCGAAGTCGAGCCGCAGCGCCGGGGGATGGAAGCTGACGGTGTCGTAGTACAGCTCCTTGAGGTACTCGCTGGGCGGCCTGGGGATGGCCTGCGCATCGGGATTGCCACGGTATACCCCCTCGATTCGTGCCGCCAGGAAGGGCAGCATCCCGCCCAGGTGCGGCACGATGACCTTCATCTGGCGGTAGCGCTCCAGCATGCCGGAGTAGATCATGCGGTAGACGGTCACGCCCGTGTCGAACATGTAGGCCAGGCCGGCCATCAGGTTGAATTCCTCCAGGTCGGGGCCGGCGCAGCTCGGTGTGTTGGGATGGAGGAAGGCAGTCGTGCCGCGGCGGTTCAGCTCCTCGAAGATCGGCGCCAGCTGTGCGTGGTCCAGCCGCATGCCGCGCACGTTCGAGCCGAAGCCCACGCCCACCATGCCCAGCTCGTCCAGGCAGCGCTCCAGCTCCTTTAGGGAGGCGTCCACGTCCGGTAGCGGCAGGCTGGCAAAGGCGAAGAAGTGCTTCCGATGCCGCCGGCAGACCTCGGCAAAGCGGTCATTGGTGAGCCGCGCCAGGCGCAGTCGCGTGGCGGCGTCGCCGTCGTAGCACATGGGAATCGACAGCGACAGCACCTGATAATCGAGCCCGATCTGCTCCATCGTGCCCAGCCGCTCGTCGATGTCCCAGTTGGCCGGAATAGTCATCGTCCGGCAGTACTGCCTGAGGCTGGATTGCTCGATGTTGGTCTTGGGCTCCGCGAGGACGTCGCCCAGCTCCTTGAGGTAGCGCTCGTCGTACAGGTGAGCGTGGACGTCGATCTTCAGCATCCGCCCATTATGCCGGCGCCCAATCGACCGGGAAGCCCAGCTCGGCCAGGATGGCTTGTGTATGTTCGCCCAGGACCGGCGCTGGGCCGATGGCCGTCGGCGTGACGTCCATGCTGATGCCGCTGCCGACGATGCGCGTGGGGCCCATGTCAGGATGGCTGACCTCCTGGATGATGCCCAGGTGCTGCACCTGTGGATCGGCGGCGGCTTCCTCTAAGTTGTAGAGGCTTGCCGACGGCACGTCGTTGGCCTGCAAGCGCTCCAGCCAGCAATCCCGGGTATCGGTAGCGAACACCGGCGTCAGGATGTCGAGGATGGCCTCGCGGTTCTGGATGCGGTCCTTGCGGGTGGCGAAGCGCGGGTCGTCGATCAGCTCCGGCCGGCCCATGGCGCGCGCCACGCCGTGCCAGAACTTGTCCGGTGTGGACAGGTGGACCACGAACGGCGCGCCGTCGCGATCCCGAAACGCGTAGACGCCGGCCGTGCGCACGCGCGTCTCGCGCGTTGGCGGCGCGCCGCCTTCGTCCAGGTGGCGGGCCATGTTCTCCGAGAGGAAAGACAGCGAGGACTGCAGCAGCGACGTCTGGACGTGCTGCCCCTGGCCGATCCGCTCCCGCGCCGCCAGGCCGGCGAGGATGGCATAGACCGCGTACAGGCCAGCAATGTGGTCGGACAGCGAGATGCCCATAGGCTTGGGGTCGTCCAGATCGGTCACGAGGCTCAGCAGGCCGCTCATGGCCTGGCCAACCGTATCGTAGCCGGGCCGCTTGACGTACGGCCCGCTTGGGCCGAACCCGGTGATCGAGCAGTACACCAGCCGTGGACTGAGCTCGTGCAGCGCGTTGTAGCCTAGCCCCAACCGGTCCATGACGCCCGGCCTGGTGTTCTCGATGAGCACGTCGGAGGTCTTGGCCAGGGCCAGCGCGACCTCCAGCCCGCCCTGAGAGCGCAGGTCCAGCAGGATGCTTTTCTTGCCTCGGTTCAGCGAGCAGAAGGTGCTGCTGTAGTTGCCCGAGGTCCAGCTGCGGTACGGGTCGCCGTGCGGCGGCGCCTCGATCTTGATGACCTCCGCGCCCAGGTCCGCCAGCAGCCCGCCGGCATATGGGCCGCCCACGTATTGGGCGATCTCGATGACGCGGACGCCGTCAAGCGCGCCCGACATCAGTCGCCCGAGTTGCGCTTGCGGCCGACTCGCCCCTTAGGGACGTCGTTGAAGTTGCGCCAGATGGTGGTCAGGTCGCGGTTGAGGATGACGCTTGGCGCTGCCATGGGCGCCAGCGTACCATGTAGGCGTGGCGCGGAAGCTCAAGGTCGGTCTGGCCGGCATCGGCGTCGGCGCGGCCGAGATCCTGCCGGCAATGGAAGGCATGCCGGAGCTCGATCTCGTCGGCGGCGCCGACCTCGTGCCCGAGACGCTGCAGCGCTTCAGGGAGCGCTACCCCGATGCTCGGACCTACGACAGCGTGGCCAAGCTGTGCGCCGACCCGGAGCTCGACGCCGTTTGGATCGCCACGCCCAACCGGTTCCATGCTGAGCACGCCATCCTGGCCGCGGAGCACGGTAAGCACGTTGTGGTCGAGAAGCCCATGGCGCTGTCGATCGAGCAGGCCGAGAAGATGCTCGAGGCCGCCGACAAGCACGGAGTCAAGCTGCTCGCCGGACACACACAGAGCTTCAGCCCGGCCATTCGCACGATGCGCAAGCTCATCCAGTCGGGCGAGCTGGGAAAGCTGTGCGCCATTCACATCTGGGCCTACTCCGACTGGATGCTGCGGCCTCGCACGCCCGATGAG
>DATGVV010000321.1:0-7791 GCA_035299885.1 Chloroflexota bacterium
CGATACCGCCGGCCAGCTCGGAATCGGCCTGCATGAGCATGAGGTTGAGGAGGGCCTGGTAGTACTCCGGGCTCATGTCGTCAACCGATCGGATCTTCTCACCGCGATCCAGCCGCCGCTGAAGTTCCTGAGGCGATGCGCTGGGCTTCATGGCAGACCCTCCACGTCAAATGGTAGCTAGAACTGTGCCGGCAGAGCTTGCTCGGTAAGACGTAGGGTGGATTTACTAGCGAGTTTTACTTATATCGGTGTACAGTTCACGCGATGGAGAAGGCCCTATAGCCGTTCTCACGCCTGTTGAGATCGAGGAGGAGCCACAGCCCGAGCGCAGCCTGACGCCAGTTGAGGCGCAGGAGCCGGAATCCTTCGAGCCGGTTGTCCCTGAAGAGCAAGAGGACGTCGACATCCGGCCTAAGGGCCTGCTCGGGTTCTTCCGGGGGCGCATCAGCGTCAAGATCGTCGCGCCCTTCGTATTCGTCATGTTCGTGCTGGCCATCGGCGGCAGCTGGGTCGTGCTCAACCTGGTGACTGGCAACCTCGTCACTCGTTTCCAGAACCAGCTCCTGGACGCCGGCAAGAACGTCAACGACGGCATCATCAAAGTGGAAGGCCAGCAGCTAGAGCTGCTGCGCCTCATGTCCAACACCGAAGGCGTAGACACCGCCCTCAAGAACGGCGATGCCCCCGTCCTGCAGAAGCTGCTGGTGCCGCTGCAAGCCAACTCCACCTTCAGTTTCGTCGACGTGGTGGATCCCAGTGGCCGGCAGGTGCTGGCCTTGCGGCCCAACGATCCCAAGTTTGCGCAGACCCTCGATCCCGACATCGGCACCTGGGACGTCACCCAGAAAAGCCTCAAGGGTGAGGGCGACACTTTCGGCAACAAGTGGACCGAGCTGGTCAACACCAGTTTCGGCAAGATGGTATACACCGGCGGCCCGGTTAAGGACGACGACGACAAGGTCGTGGGCGCCATCCTGGTAGCTGTTCCGTTCGACGACCTGATCAAGCAGCTCACCAAGGACGTGGTGGCCCAGATCACCGTCTACACGACGGATGGCGACGTGTTCGGCTCATCGTTCAAAAATCCCCCGGTGACGCTCGAACAGGGCACGCTGGAAAAGATCTTTGCGCCGGAGCCGCAAACAGTGCAGCGGCCCGTCACCGTGGACGCCCAGAGCTACATGGAGCTGGTGGGCGGCCTGGTGGTGCGCGACAAAGTGGCCGGCGGGCTGGGCGTAGCGATCTCCACCAATTCGATCGATAAGGCGGGCGACGAGACCCGCAAGCAGATGATCGAGATTTTCACCGGCGTCACCTTCGTTGTCATGATCATCGGCCTGGTGCAGGCGCGGCGCATCAGCAGCCCCATCAGGATCCTGGTGGATGCCTGCCGCAAGGTGGCGCACGGCCAGTTCGACCAGAAGGTCGACATCAAGACCGTGGACGAAACAGGCGTGCTGGCGCAGAGCTTCAACCAGATGATCGACGGCCTCAAGGAGCGCGACAAAATCAAGGACACGTTCGGTCGCTACATGACTCAGCAAGTGTCCGACGCGATCCTCAAGGGCGACGTCAAGCTCGGCGGTGAGACTCGCGAGCTGACGATGCTCATGTCCGACATCCGCAGCTTCACCACGCTCTCCGAGACGATGCATCCGGAAGATCTGGTGGGCTTCCTCAACCGCTACTTCAGCAAGATGATCGACTGCGTCATGACCCATGACGGCGTGGTCGACAAGTTCATGGGCGACGCCATCCTGGTGGTCTATGGCGCGCCGGTCATGGACCCGACCCATCCCATGAAGGCGGTGCTGACCGCGCTGGACATGCGCCAAGCGCTGATCGAGTTCAACGACGAGCTCGGCGCCGAAGGCCATCCGCCCATCCGCATCGGCATCGGCACCAACACGGGCAGCGCCGTTACGGGCAACATCGGTTCGGAAGTGCGCATGGAGTACACCGTCATCGGCGACACGGTAAACGCGACGCAGCGGACCGAGGACCTGACCAAGGAGTACAAGACCGACATTCTCATTAACGAGACCACGGCCGCCCGCCTGGACGGCCGCTTCATCCTGGGCGCGCCGCACGCCATCACCCTGCGAGGCCGTCACCAGGAGAGTCTGATTTACCCGGTTATAGGCATCCGCCACGGCGATCCCGAGCAGTTCGCCGGCCAGCGTCCGACCGTCGTTGGCGGCGACTCGCCACGCAGCTGGGACGAGCTGGCGGAGATTGCGCTCCAGCCGGCGGAACCCAGCCAGATGGTCCAGACCGAGCCGGCCAGCGCCGAGAACCTGGTGCACGAGACCCTGAAGGTGCTCACCGGCGAGCAGCCCGTCGAGGCGCCCGAATCGAACGGACATGCTGACAAGCAGCCCAAGGCCAAGGCCGCGGCAAACGGCAGCGCAGCCCGGAAGAAGGCGCCAGCCGCGGGCAAGAGCAAAGCGCTCGCCGCCAAGGCCAAGAAGTCCTAGCGAGGGCACGATTTAGTGGCGCTGGGCGAAGGCGTGATGGGCATCGTGAAAGCGGTGGCGGCGAAGGCCACCGCCGGCTGGGCCGGCTATGCGGCGACCGCCGTGGTAGCCACCGGCCTCACCGGCGGCAGCATCCTGCTCCTGGCCGACACTGGGGTCATCAACCTGACCAGCGGCCTTGGCCAGCGCATCAACCTGCCGTTCACCTTCAAGCCGGCTGCCCTGGGCAGCCTCGACCAGATCTATGGCTCAATCACCGCGGGGGCATCGGCCGCCTTGACTGGCGCGGGCATCCAGCTGCCGCAGCTGGCGGTCAGCAACAAGATAGCCGCCGTGAGCTCGAAGATCATCGCCGAGGCGTCTGCCGACAAGGCCTCCCTGCAGCGCCTATCGGAGGCGGCGCAGAAGCTGCAGGGCTTCAAACCGTCGGACGACGCGGAGAAGCTGCAGGCCGCCGCGGGCACCACGACGCCCACTCCGCTCATCTCCGCGCAGACCGCGACGATCGTGCCGACCGGTACCCCGGTGGCGGCCACAGCCACGCCAACCCGCACGTCCACCCCCGCGCAGACGCCTACTTCCACGCCCACCGTGGCTACCCCCACGGGCACGGCCACCGTCGTCACCGAGACGCCAACCGTGACGAGCACCCCTGGCACGCCGACTGTCACGGAAACGCCCACCTCCACGCCAACCAACACCCCCACGCCCACGCCCACGAATACGCCGTTCGTGAACTTCAACAGCGGCTTCTGCAACTTCAACGTGACCAATCTGATCCCCGGTGGGCCGGGCATGAGTGCCAGGGGCAGCTTCACGAACATCGGCGCGCATTCCTTCAATTACTACGCCACAACCAGCTTGGCCTCGACGGCCAACTTGCTGTGGACGGACACCACCAATGGGCTTCAGCTGGCCATTGATAACGGCCCGAACCTGCGCAATGTCAGCCAGCCCGCGACCCTGCCCTCAGGTGACAACAACGTCTACACCGGACCGGTCTCGAGCGTGAGCAACATCCAGGTGGCCAGCAACGTTCCCAGCGGGCAGGCAGTGAACCTGGTGTGCACCGTCTGGCTGCCTCAGGGCCCGGTAGCCCCCGGCGTGAATGCCCTCACGCCCAATCCCGGCAACAACCTGCAGAACCTGAGCCTGTCAGTAAACAGCACGTGGACGGCCGTTGAAAACTTCTAACCCCAAATTGACGCTCTCGCGCAGACTCTGCACGGCCATCTTCGGCGTCGGCCTGATCGGGCTGGTAGGCAGCGTCAGCACCTACAGTGCCTTCAGTGCCCGGACGTTCAACTTTTCCGAGCAGTTCCAGGCCGCCAGCGGCTCGCTGCTGCTGACCGATACGACAGGCTTTACGTCGGCTTCGACGACGTTGGGCCGGGGTGGCGTCGGGGCGCCGAACCAGACCGGAACCGATCCCCGGTCGCTGGCTGAGTGTGCGACGCCGGCAGTCGCGCAGGTGTGCAGCACGCTGCTCAAGTCGGTGAACGTGGCCGGCGCGGGCATGGCCCCGGGACAGTACCTGCAGGGCACCATCACCATCGGCAACCCAGGTACTCTGCCGGCCACCGTGGCACTGCAGATCCAGAACGTGAAGACAAACAACGGCAACAACTCGCTGTACGGCGCGAACGGCGCGGCCGGAACGAGCCCGTGCCCGACCGATATCGCCGGCGTGGCAGCCCCGGGCGCCAGCGGGCCACAGCTCAAGACCACCCAGACGGCGCCGGGCTATCTTGGCACGCCGGTGCCTATCGCCGGCTGCCTTGATCTGGGGCAGGCGTTGAGGATCACCATCCAGGACGGCGGCGCGGCCGGCACCGGCCCGCAGTGCCTGTTTGGGAACGACAGAGGGGCGGGCGCCAATGGCAACGACCTGCTGCAGGCGCCCAGGGTTGGCGGCTTGAGCACCGGCGGCGCGGGCCTCAGCTCCTTCGTCGCTACGGGCGCCAAGCTGGGCACCGGCTCAGGAAACTGCGACGACGTCAGCGCCGCCGGCGTCCTGGGCAGGCCCAACGCTCCGGTGCTGCCGGGTTCCAACCCGAAGGACCGTTTCGGCACCGAGGCCAGTCCAGCGGGCAACACCGCTTTCGCCGGGCTCAGCGGCATCACCAACCTCATCTTTATCCCTGGCGGAAGCGCTAGTGTGAGCGTGGTCAACTCGACGGTATTTGGCGGCAACCTCAGAGCAGTGCCTCAGTGGGGAGCTTCGGAAGCGCATACCTTCACCATCACCTTGGCGCTGCCCGATACCGGCACGACCTTGCTGACGGACACCCACAACAACACTCACCCCGTCGGCAACGACGATCCGTTCCAGGGTGGCGCGGTCAGCTTCGATTTGTACTGGTTCGGCGTCCAATGAGCCGCATGTGCAAGCTGCCACTAAATAGGACAAACCTCCTAGTCGATGATCTAGGTTGGACATACCCGAATAGGCGTGTTTTAATCCGCGTAACCTAGGTCTAACAGCCTAGGTATACGTGGGGGCGTATTGGAGTAAGGAAATGAAGCTGAACGCATTTAAGAAAGTCTGTCTGACCGTTATGGGAGTCGGGGTCGTGAGCTCCCTTGTGAGCGTCGGCACCTTTGCCACGTTCACGGCCACGACCACCAACCCCGGCAATAGCTTTGCCGCGGGTGTCCTGACGATTACGGATGTAGCCGCCGGTACTTTCGCGCCAGCCATAGGAGGTGTGAACCCCAACGTTACAGGTGCCGCCTCAGCCCTTATCAACGGTGCCAGCGACTGCACGGCGACGCTCAATTCAGCCTGCAAGACGGTTATCAAGACATCCAATGTCGCCGCCGCCGGCATGGAGCCCGGCCAATACGTCGAAGGCACCATCACGCTCACCAACCCCGCCGGCAATCTGCCTGGCATCTTCGCCCTGCAGATCCAGAACATCAAGAGCCTGGCCAACACCACCAACTGCCCGAGCGACATCAACAGCGCCGGCGGATCAGGTGGCGTGTGCTCCCCTCTGGGTTCGGGGCTCAATATCACGATTGAAGACAACAATGGTCCGGCCCCAGGAGCTCAGTGCATCTATGGAAAA
Organism: Chloroflexota bacterium; assembly: GCA_035299885.1. GTDB lineage: Bacteria > Chloroflexota > JAJPGV01 > JAJPGV01 > JAJPGV01 > DATGVV01. The sequence goes on from DATGVV010000321.1 coordinate 5,549, forward strand.
GCCTCTACGCCCGTTGCTACAGCTGGCACCGGCGCGGGCTTTATCGCCGTAACGACGGGTGGCTGCGACGACATCACCGGCGCGGCTCTGACCGCCGCGGTGAACGCCAATGCCCTCTACGGGGACGGTACGGCCAGTAATGGAATCGCGGCGTTCGGCTCGATCCTTGCCAACGGCGCCAGCGCAAAGCCGATCTACATCCCAGGCGCGACCAGCACCGGCGCCGCCACGGTCGACACCTCAACGATCAACCGCTGGCTCGCTGCTGAATCGCACGTGCTGAAGATCCGAATCGGTTTCCCCAACACCGGCACCACCACGGCTGTGGTCGGTGGCAACACCGTTCAGAACGGTAAAGAGGACAAGTATGTCGGCGGCTCGGTGTCGTTTGACCTGGTCACCATCGCCACGCAATAGCCATCATTACGCTGTTTCCGTCTAGGCAAGCGGTGCCCATTTTGAAGCGCAGTGTCCTCTCAGCGCTGGGTAATGTCCTTTTCACCCTGCTGACGCTGGGAATCGGGGCCACTATCGTGGCGCTGACGGTTCTCCCGCCGCTGCTGAAGTACCAGACCTACGTGGTCCTCAGTGGCTCCATGGAGCCAGCCATTCATGTGGGCTCCGTCATCGTGGCCACGGCCGCGGACCCCAATGCGCTGCAGGTCGGGGACGTCATCACCTATGTCCGACCCGGCGACCAGGAGAACGTTACCCACCGCATTGTCGAGATTAAGGGCATGGCGTCGGGCCGAAGCTTCGTCACCAAGGGTGACGCCAACGGCGCCAACGACCTAAACGAGATCCGCTTCGACCGCCTCGCCGGAAAGGTCCAGCTCACCATTCCGGGCCTGGGCTACTTCTTCAAGTTCATCGGCAGCCCGCAAATGCGCCTGCTGTTCATCGTCGTGCCAGGCCTGCTGCTGCTAGGCACCTGGCTGTGGGAAATCTGGCGGCCCGAAGCCAAGCCCAGGCCGCCCGTCGAGCAGATGAGCGAATCGATGGCGCCTGCGCTTATGGGCCGGGAGCAGCCTCACGCAAGCAAACAGAACATCGCAATTGGCGTAGCGCCCGATGCAGCCGCGGCTGTTCCGCTCCGCCGTTAGGCCAACCACCGACCTACCGACGCGTGGTGGGGTGGGGTGGTTGGAGCCGGCGGAACCAACGGGTTCTGCCGGTGCTTCCGCGTCTATGGGCCCTGAGCCCGCGTTGCGCACTCCGGACCGAGGATCGGCCTGGCTGGCTTTCAGCCGCAAGCTGCTGTTGTCTCTGCTGGGCGTAGGCGCCATCGGCGCCGTTGTCGGTGGCGGCACGATCGGCACCGCCGCCAAGTTCACGGCCACCAGCGTGAATCCGTCAAACACATTCGCCGCCGGGACGCTGACCATGACGAACTCCGGCAGCGGAAGCTGCGTTGGCATCCTGGCCTCCGCCTGCGGCACCGTCGCCATTACGTCCGCCGGCACCGCGACCATCATTGCGACAGGCGTCTCCAACCTGTTGCCGGGAAATGCGGTCAGCGGCAGCCTGATCATCACCAACGCCGGAAGCTTGCCGGCCAAGGTGACGGTGGCGTTCGCCAATCTGAGCGGGTCGGCCAATTCGAACGCGAGCCAGTGCCTGTCCTCTACCACGGGGCTGGGAACCTGCACGAACCTCACCCAGACCCTTAACTTGACCCTGCACGACGATTCCTGCACGGGCTGCAGCGGCGCCACAACCAACTATTGCCTCTACGGTAGAAACGCCGGCAACCCAGGGTCAGGCGCTTGCGACACGTTGACCGGCGCCGCCAGCCAGAACTCGGCTGATGCCATTCAATCGGCGCCAGCGACTGGTGTCCAGGTGCCAGGCTCTCTTACCGGCAGCAGCAATATGTGGGCAGGAGGCGAAGCCCACACCTTCACGCTCACGCTCCAGATGCCTTCCGGAGTGAGCAACATCTACCAGGGCGGCAGCGCCAGCTTCGATCTCGTCTGGCTGGCGTCGCAATCGTGAGCAAGACCGGAGCGGTCCTCGAACTCGCCGTGCGGCAGCAGCTCGAGCTTCCGGCGACGGCGGCTCCCCAGCTCACGCCTGCTCCAGCGCGGGCGAAGCGGCGTCCGACCTTCGGGCTCTTCCAGAAGGTTCTGCTGTCGATGTTCGGTCTCGGCATCATGGGTTCGGTGATCGGCCATGGGACCATGGCCAGCTTCACCGCGACGAGCACCAACCCCGGCACTACGTTTACCGCCGGCACGCTGCTC
>DATGVV010000322.1:0-2872 GCA_035299885.1 Chloroflexota bacterium
GTCCCGGTAACGTTTCTTCAGGTGCCTCGATCACATCCACCTCGCTGCTCAGGTAATCGGGCCTTGTGAACAGGGCCACAGGGTCAACCGGTGTCGCGGCCCGTTCCGGTCGCCGCGACAGATAGGCGCGTGGCTTGGCGGGAATCGGATTGCGAAACAGCACGAGATCGTAGGGGGGGAGTTCGGCCACGAGCGTGCCGGCGAGCCTCGGACTCTTCAAATGGTATCGCCGGCCGATGTAGTAAGTCACGTTGAGGCGCGCCGCGGCTGCGAACCCCATCCGCTTGTTCATGGTTTCCGCGAACTGTGTGCTGTAACCAGCCAGATACGGCATGGCGCTTTCGAGATGAAAGGTGGCATTGTGCTCGACATCGAGCGCCTGGCGGCGCTCCACCGATACGGATCCATAGAAACCAAGCGTCGGCATAGTTTCTTGAGGCACCACAAGGGTACGCTCGAAGGTAGAGACCACTCGGAAATGTCCAGGGCCTATGTTCTCCTCCTGCGCTCTAAGGGCCTCGGCGAGCGGGGGCGTGAACGTCGCGACTTCAGCGGGGCCGGTGTGGTAGGCCCACAGGTTTGCACGCGCCAGATCGAGCGTGACGAGCAGCACCAGCAAGGGGAGTGCAATCGCTTCCCGCAACACCTGTTTCTGGACGCCGGCCGTGATCAGCCACGCGCTCAGCGTGACGGCCGCGCTGTACAGGAATGCGAGGGCCGCCGAACTTGTGACCTCGTGAGCCAAACCCGGCGCTGCTCCGAAGTGGGCAGCCGTCCATACAGCAACGGCTTCGGTGCGAAGCGCGAATCCAGCGGTCGCGCACAGAATCGCCATCGCGAGCCAGGGAGCCGGCGACCCTTTCCTGGCCCATAACGCATCGAGTCCTGCTCCCGCAAGCATGGCGGCGGTGAACGAGACCACGCCCATCAGTTTCTCAGGGTAGCGGAACGCCGACCAGAGCGGCACCACTTTATAGAAGATTTCGTAAAGGCCGCCGTAGCGTCCAAGCGCAAGGAGCAGTGCGAGGCTGCCGAGTAGGACAAGTACGCGGAGATCACGGCGGCCCCACGCTCCGAGCAAAGCCAGTCCCGTTACAGGGACGCCAAGATAGAGACTGTCCGCCAAAAAGCTGTGGAATTCACTATTGAAAAATGTGCTGGCCATGAGAGGCGGGCTCACCTGCTCACCAACCGGACCGGCCAAGACGGTCACCAGCCGCAGCGGATGGGTTGACCAGAGCAATGCCTGCTCAAAGAACAGGTCAGGGCGCGTGCGCTCGCTCCCCATGAAGACTGTCCACGACGGTCCAAGTTGGATGCCCGACAACACAATCGTAAGGGCCACGGTCAGCGCCAGGCGCAGACCTGCATCACGATAGAGCCCAGGCGCCCGCGCCGCCATCCAGGCCAGCGCGATGAAACCGTAGTAATATCCCGTCTGCACGTCGCCGTTGAGGAACACGGTGGTCCAGACGACGGCTGGTGCCACGACCCACGCGCGGTCGCCAGAGAGAGCTTTTTCGAGCGCGGCGCAGAAAAGCGGCAGCATGCAGATCGAGTAGAGGTACTGAATGTTTTCGGTGAGCGAGACGATATAGCCTGAGAGCGCAAACGCGATTCCGGCGAGCAAGGCTCCCGCTGGCAAGAAGCGGAGCAGACGTCCCAGCACGAACGCTCCGAGAGCCGCCAGCAGGCAGGAAATTAGGATCGAGGCGCGGTACGCGTCCGGGACGGGGAAGAGGAAGTACAGCGCTGTGAAGGGATGAAAGACACCGGTGTGCGTGGCTCCGATGAACGGTCGCCCTAGAGCATCGTAGGGGAACCACTGCGGCAGTTCCCCGGCCGAGAGGCGCTCAACGAGATACTGCTTGATCGGGAGAAAGAATCGCAGGGCGTCGCGCTTGACGAGCACCAGGCCCGGCAACCAGAGCCTGTGGTAGAACGCGAGCGTGATACCCATCAGGACCGTCACAGCGAGCCACGTGGGCAGGCGTATCAGTGCGTTGTTCTTCTCAGAAGCGCTGGGCTTCGCATCAAGTGCAGGCATGTAAAGGCGATCTCACTGCGCTACGAGTCACCGGCAGCATTCTTTCGCGCCACGATCAGGACATTTTTCCCGAACCACGGATTCCGGAGACCTTCAATCCACCGGGTGACCGGGACGAACCACGTATCGTAAAGATGCGCGAGCTGGGGGTTGATGGACGTGCGCCTCCCAACGACATTCAGGAGGTACCAGGGCAGCACCCCTATGCAGTCCATGTATTTGGACTTGACCACATCAAATCTCCCGGCGCGCAGCAACCTCTCCAAGTGCGGCTTCTCGTAGCGCCGGAAGTGGCCGACCTCCCTGTCAAGCGCGCTATAGAGCCACGGCAGAGCCGGCACGAACACGACAAACTTGCCGCCCGGCACGAGCGCGTGGTAGGCGGCGCGGATTGAGGCCTGATCGTCCTCAATGTGTTCGAGGACATTGATCATGATGACGGTGTCAAACCGTTCCGGGGACGAGCGGAAGACCCCGTTGGTTGTCCTCAAGCGGCCTGCCTGCAGTAGATCGGGGTGGGCGGTCTCCAACCGCTTGCGCAGATGCTGGAAGAGGCTTTCCTCCGGCTCGAAGACCTCCAACCGCGCCGTCGGGTGGCAGGACACATGCGAGCGCACGAGCCACGTGGTGAAGGTGCCGATGCCGGCTCCGATTTCGACCAGCCGCTCCCCGAAGAACGGACGGACTTCCTCGACGAGCCATCGGTAGTAGTTCTCCAGATCGTCGAGTGCCAGGAGGCTTGCTGTCAGGCACTCGCGTTCAGTCATACGAATTGGTGCGTGCACGGCACACAGAGGGAGAATTCTAGACGCGGGTCTGGAAAGA
>DATGVV010000323.1:0-4172 GCA_035299885.1 Chloroflexota bacterium
TCGCCGTGGGCATCCTGCGCAGCTGCCCCGACGCCCAGCTCATGGCCACCGACGTCTCCGCCGAGGCGCTGGAAGTCGCGAAGATGAACGCCGCCCGCCACGAGGTGAGCCCCGAGTTCGTGCGAGGCTCGCTGCTCGAGCCCGTGAGCGGGCCGATCGACCTCATCGTCGCCAACCTGCCCTACCTCAGCCGCGAAGAATACGAGCGCCTGCTCAGTACTTCGATCGCCTACGAGCCTCCCACGGCCCTCACCGACGGCGCCGACGGTCTCCGCCTGTACGACGAGCTCCTGGCGCAAGCTCCGGCCAAGCTGGCCCCCGGCGGGTCCATCCTGCTGGAGATCGGCGCTGCGCAAGGCAGCCTCCGCCTGCCAGGTTTCGAGGCCGCCGTCTTTGCCGACTACGCCGGCCTGCCACGGGTGTTGCAGCTGCGGGCATGACGCTGCGCCTCGGCCCCAAACATCTTCCCGAAGCGGTCCAAATCCTCAAAGATGGGGGCGTCATCGCCTTCCCGACGGACACCGTGTACGGCATCGGCGGCTTCGACCTCGAACGCCTGTACCAGGTGAAAGAGCGCCCACGTGAGAAGCGCATCGCCTACCTGGTGGCCTCCATCCCCGATGAGCTGCCGGAAAGGGCGAGGTGCCTGGCCGAGCAGTTCTGGCCCGGCGCCCTGACTATCATTTCGGGCGACGGCGCCTACCGTATGCCCGATCATTCTCTGGCCCTCGAGCTGCTGACCCAAACCGGCCCGCTGCCCGTTACCAGCGCCAACCGATCGGGCGCTGGCGCAACCGGCGATCCGGACGAGGTGTGGCGGCAGCTGGCGGGCCGCATCGACGCCCTGTTGGATGGTGGTCCATGTCCCGGCGGCCAGGAGTCGACCGTGGTCGATCTGGAGGGCAACGTGCTGCGCCAGGGCGCGATTCCCGCGGAGGCCGTGCGGCAGGCGCTTGCCCGTGCTTGAGAAATGGCGAGGCCTGTCCTCGCGCATCGCCTTCAGCACGCCCTGGTTCCGCATCCGGCAGGACACGGTTCGGTTGCCCAGCGGCCTCGAGCTCGACGACTACTACGTGCTCGAGCAGTTCGATTTCCTGAAGATATTCGCCTACACCGAGGACCGGCAGGTGGTTTTCGTGCGCCAGTACAAGCATGGCATCGCCGAGGTGATCCTGGAGCTGCCCGGCGGCTACGTCGAGCGCGGCGAAGAGCCGGGCGAGGCCGCCGCCCGCGAGCTGCGTGAGGAGACCGGCTACTCAGCCGACCTGCGTCGCGTGGCGGGTTTCATCCACGACTCCACCCGCACGGCAACCATCGAGCACATCTACCTCGGGCCGGTCACCGCGCTCGGCGAGCCATCCCCGGAGGAGACCGAAGAGATCGAGGTCGTCCTCATCCCGGCCGCCGACGTCCCGCGACGCATCGAGCGAGGCGACATAACGGCCACGTCGAGCGTGGCCGCTGCCCTATACTGCCTGCCGCTAATCCCGTCTCCCTCTGGGAGAAGGGCTGGGGTGAGGGATTAGACCGGCACGGCCGACGCCCAAACCGTCGGCTTAGTGACGGCTCCCTCGGCAGCCGAGGAGACCATGGCCGCGTACTTCGCGAAGACGCCGCTGGTGTAGTGCGGCGCCGGCGGCTTCCACGCGCGCAGGCGCTCCAGCAGCTCGTGCTCCGGCAGCTCTACGTCCAGCTTGCGGTTGTCGACGTCTACCACCACGATGTCACCTTCGCGCAGCGCGGCGATTGGCCCCCCGACCGCCGCCTCCGGCGCGACGTGGCCGGCCATGAGGCCGTGTGTTCCGCCCGAAAAGCGCCCGTCCGTCAGCAGCGCCACGCTGTCGCCCAGGCCTTCGCCGACTAAGGCCGCGGTCACGCCCAGCATCTCGCGCATGCCCGGCCCGCCGCGCGGGCCTTCGTAGCGGATGACGACGACGTCGCCCGGCTTGATCTCGCGACGCGTGGTAGCGGCCATGGCGTCGTCCTCGCAATCGAACACGCGCGCCGGCCCGCGATGGTAGCGTTTCTCGTAGCCGGCGATCTTGATCACGCAGCCCTCAGGCGCCAGGCTGCCTTTGAGGATCACCAGGCCACCCTCGTTCTTGAGCGGATTGGAGACCTCGCGGACCACCTCCTGGCCGGGCGTCTCGGCGGCCGACGCGGCTTCGTCAGCCAGCGTCCGGCCGGTGACCGTCATCTGTTTGCCGTCCATCAGGCCGGCTTCGATCATGCGCTTGGCCACCAGCTGAATGCCGCCAGCCCGGCCTAGGTCGACGGCCGTGAAGCGCCCGCCGGGCCGCATGTCCACGAACAGTGGCGTCTTGCGGCTCACGCGGTTGTAATCGTCAATGTCCAGCTGAACGCCGGCCTCACGCGCGATAGCCAGCCCGTGCAGCACGATGTTGGTCGAGCCGCCAGTGGCGGCCGCGCCGGCGATGGCGTTCTCGAATGAGCCGCGGGTAAGGATGTCGCTCGGCTTGCGGCCCTGCCGCACCAGCTCCACGGCCAGCTTGCCGGCTTCTTCGGCGACCTTGTCCTTCTCCGGCGCCACTGCCGGCACACTGCCCGAGCCCATCGGCGCCAGGCCCAGGAATTCGATGGCCATGGCCATCGTGTTGGCGGTGTATTGGCCGGCGCACGCGCCCGCGCCGGGGCAGGCCACGTTCTCCAGCTCCAGCAAGTCGGCATCGGTCATCTTGCCCGCGGCCACCGCGCCCACGGCCTCATAGACGGACACGATGTCCACATCCTCCCCGCGGAATTTGCCGGGCTGGATGGCGCCGCCGTAGAGCACCAGGCCAGGAACGTCGAGCCGGGCCAGGGCCATGGCCCCGCCTGGGATCGTCTTGTCGCAGCCCACCAGGCACACCACGCCGTCGAAGAAGTGGCTGCGAGCCACCAGCTCGATGGAATCGGCGATGACCTCGCGGCTGATGAGCGAGCCCTTCATGCCCTCCGTGCCCATGGTCACGCCGTCGCTGATGGCGATGGTGTTGTACTCCATCGGGGTCCCGCCGGCCGCTCGGATGCCGCGCTTGACGTGCTCGGCCAGCTTCCGCAGATGGAAGTTGCAGGGCATCGTCTCGATCCAGGTATTGGCCACGCCAATGATCGGCTTGCGCAGGTCCTGGTCGGTGAAGCCGATGCCTTTGAGCATTGCCCGAGCGCCCGCTCGCTCCCGCCCCTGCGTGATGGTGTAACTGCGCAGCCTGCCGTTGTCGCTCATGGGAGAATCTTAATCCCCAGCTTCTCCCTCAAATAGCGCGCATTGTCGATCGCAAAGCCGTGCTGGTCGTTGTCGAAGTACACCCACACGTCAGTACCGTCCTCGGCGAACTCCCGGATGCGCCCGGCCCACGTGTCCAGCTCAGCCTGGCTGTAGTCGCCGTCGTCGTGGTTCGAGCCGTGCAGCCGCACGTAGCTCCAATCCGTCGTGCGGCGGACGTCCTGCGGCAGATCCGGCCTGTCGGGGATGCACAGCGCTACCCGGTGCTCGCCTAGAAGCGCGTACACCTCGGCATCGAGCCAGCTCTTGTGCCGGAACTCGAACGTGTGCAGGTAGCTGCGCGGCAGCGCCTGCAGAAATGCGGCCAGCCGCTCGTCGTCCCGATGGAAGCTGGGCGCCAGCTGCCACAGGATGGGGCCGGTGCGGTCGCCCAGCGGTTCCACGCTCTCGAAAAAGCGCTTAACGCTCTCCTTGGGGTCCTTCAGCCGCTTGATGTGCGTGATGAAGCGGCTGGCCTTGACGGCGAAGCAGAAGCCGTCTGGCGACCTCTTGCGCCAGCCGGCGAACGTCTCCGGCTTCGGCAGCCGGTAGAAGGAGTTATTGATTTCAACGGTGTCGAAGTGGCGGGCGTAGAACTCGAACCACGCCTTCTGCGGCACCTCCTTGGGGTAGAAGATGTTCCGCCAGTGGTTGTACACCCAGCCGGAGCAGCCCACCCGAATGCGTCCTGCCATTGGGAATGAAGTATCCCTCTGGCCTTGGCCTTGTTCCAGACGCGGGCAATGGCCGCCGCTCAGCTAAAGGGCGCCAGCGCGACAGCGCGGCCTTCCAAAACCGGGACCTTGGTCCTATGACCATGCCCCTGGCGCCTGAGCCATTTCGTTGCCGGGGGTAAGGACCGGATGTTGATCCATGTTGAATTACGCCCTCTAAACGGGGCTCAGAC
>DATGVV010000324.1:0-4401 GCA_035299885.1 Chloroflexota bacterium
ACGGCAAGCAGCAATGCTTGGTTCATGGGTCGCCTGCAATGGTAGCGGCCTTCCCAACCAACCCCGGATGGTGTAGAAATGTGCCGTCATGACTGAGCTGGAGCTCGGATTTCCGATCATGCGCTACGACATCACGATGCCGCTGCTGGAAGGGCGGGTGGACCTGCCCGGCATCAAGCTGCGACCCGTAAACACCATGGCCATGGTGTTCAACGACCTGCCACAGCTACGCAGCGGCGATTTCGGCCTGTGGGACCTTAATCTTGGCTATCTGCTGCCCGCCATCGAGGCTGGCTGGGAGCTGGTGGCGCTGCCCGTGTTCTGCAAGCGCAAGCCGGCCTACCAGTTCATCTTCTGTCACCAGGGGATCGATTCGGCCAAGGACTTGGAGGGCAAGCGCATCGGCTCCAATTCCTATCGCACCGCGTTGACGGTTTGGTGCCGCGGCTTCCTGCAGCACCGCCACGGCGTGGACGTCAGGAAGATGCGCTGGGTCATCTGGCGCGACGAGCATCTGCCCATGCACGACACCCACACGTCCATCGAGCGCGCGCCGGATCCCAAGCAGTCCCCGGTGGAGGCCTTCCTGGCCGGCAACCTGGACGTACTGATCACCGACATCTCCGATGTCGATCTGTTTCGGCAGCTGGAGGACAAGCCCGGCGTCCAGCGCCTGTTCCCCAATTACGAGCAGGAAGACGAGCGGCTGTATCGGGACACCGGCATCTTCACGCCCGTGCACCTGATCGTCATGAGCAAGAAGCTCGATCGCGAGCGGCCCGATCTGGCCCGCCGGCTGTACGACGCCTTCGTCGAAGCCAAGCGCCTGAGCGAGTGGGATGCCCTCAGCGATCGTGGCGGATTATCGATGCCCTACTTCCGCGAGCGGCTCCAGGAGTCGATGGCTCACTGGGGTGACCCCTTCAAGTACGGCGTTGCCGCCAACAAGACCACCATGGACACGTTCATCGCCTACAACCTGGAGCAGGGCATGATTGCTCAGACGCTCGGCCCCGAGCAGATCTACGCCAAAGGGACGCTGGACACCTAGATGCTCCCAAGAGAGCAGAACGAGCTGATCACGCGCACCGCTCGGGATACGCCGCTGGGCCGGCTGATGCGCCGCTACTGGATCCCCGCTGTGCTCTCGGAGGAGATCCCCGAGCCCGATTGCCCGCCGGTCCAGGTGCGGCTGCTTGGCGAGCAGCTGGTGGCCTTCCGCGACAGCCAGGGCCGCATCGGACTGCTGGGTGAGACCTGCCTGCATCGCGGCACCTCGCTGTTCTACGGCCGCAACGAGGAATGTGGCCTGCGCTGCATCTACCATGGCTGGAAGTACGACGTCGAGGGGAACGTGCTGGATACGCCGGCCGAGCCGGCCGCCAGCCAGTTCAAGACCAAGCTGCGGCACCTCGCCTATCCGACGCACGAAGCGGCCGGGATGGTGTGGGCCTATCTCGGCCCAGCGGACAAAAAGCCGCTGTTCCCGAATTACGATTTTGCCCTGCTGCCGGCCGACCAGAGCTTCGTCACCAAGTGCCTGTTGGAATGCAGCTACTTGCAGGGGCTGGAGGGCGAGTGCGACTCAGCCCACCTGTCCTACCTGCACCGGGAGTTCCACGGCCAGGGGCTGCAGGCGCTGTACAGCGCCGACAGCGCGCCCGAGTACTTCACCGAGGACACCGATTTCGGCGTGCGGCTGGTGGCGCTGCGCCACCCCAAGCCCGAGGAGACCTACGTCCGTGTCTCCAGCTTTGTCATGCCTGTAAGCTGCTGGATTCCCGCCGGCCATCGCAAGGAGTGCCACATTTACGTGCCCCTGGACGACACCCATGCCTGGCGCTATGACCTCGTGTTCAACCGCGAACGTCCGATTACGGACTCCGAGCGCTACCGGCGCACGATGATCGAGCCGGACTACCGTCGGGTCCGGCGCATGGACAACCATTACCTGCAGGATCGACAGGCCCAGCGCACCGAGGATTTCACCGGCATCCAGGGCTTCTTCAACGAGGACGCCTGCGCCACCGAAACGATGGGCCCGATTTACGACCGCGGCCGCGAGCACTTGGGTCAGAGCGACAAGGGCGTGATCGCGGTTCGCCGCCGCATCCTGGACGCCATTCGCGACCACGAGGCCGGCCAGGACCCGCCGCACGTCATCATGCAACCCGCCGCCAACGACCTGTCGCACGTCGACACGCTGGCCGACTTGATCCCGTCAGATCGCCACTGGCGGGAGCATTTCCCCCACTTGACTCTGACAAGTTCCTCTCCCACATCCGCCGTCCGCGCAGGACTGGGCGAGGTTAGGTGAGGGCCCCTACTTCCCCAGCGCCTCGTGAAGCGGGCCCCAGTCCACCACGTCGGCCGGCTTCTGGTCCACCTTGGTGTGCGTTTCTTCGGCCTGGATATCCAGCGCCTGCTGGACGCCTTCCGGCACGATTTCGCCTGTATCGCTAAGCAGCGGGATCATCCGCTGCGCGGACTTGCGGGCGATGTCGGGCGGCGCGCCGCTGTAGCGCTCGATGAGCTCGGCGCCTTCGGGAATGTGGCCCTTGAGCCACTTGTTGGCTTCGACCAGCGCCCGGATGGTGGCGACAGCCTGCGGCCGCTTGGTGCTGAGGACATTCGTGTTCGCGCCCAGCCCAACGTAGGGCAGCTGCAGCAGGTCGCCCAGGAACATGACCTCGTGGAAGCCGGCCGCCTCGGCCTGCGCGTCGAACGGCGGGGATAGCACGGCTGCATCGACCTGCCCGGCAATGAGCTGGGTGAACGTCACCTGCGTGCCGGGCGACGAAAATATCTTGAGGTCGCGCTCGGATAGGCCCGCCTTCTTGAGGCCGGCTTGCATGTAGATGTAGGGCGAGCTGCCGGCCAGATTCGTGCCCAGGTTGCGGCCTTTCAGGTCGGCCAGCGACTTAACGTCGGCCTTGCCGTAGATTGTCCAGGGCGTGCGGCTCCAGGCTGAGTAGACCACTTTCATGGGCAGGCCGCGGGTCGCGCCGGCGATGGTGTTCGAGGGCGAGTCGCCGAAATCGGTCTCGCCTTTGGACAGGGCAGTGACCGCGATGTTGGCGGCCAGCTGGACCATGGTTACGTTCAGGTGCTCCTGCTTAAAGAAGTCGTACGTCACGGCCGCGAAGAAGGGAATGTCCGCAACGGCCGGGGAGGCGTAGCTGATCTTGATCGGCGCGCCGTTCGGGTCGCCGCCGGCGAATTGCCCATTGGTTTTGGGCACGCCCGTCCCCGCCGCCTCCGGCTTGCCGCTTCCCGCCGGCTCCGGTTTGGCGCTGGCGGAAGTCGGAGCGCTGGCCGATGTGGCTGGCGGGGCTGGATTAGCAGCCGGCTGGCCGCAAGCGGTAGCCAGCACCGCGAGAGTACTCACGATAAGTAGCTGTTTCACCATCGCTCCTTGCTAGCCATGTCATTCTGAGCCGCAGGCGAAGAACCTTCCTGGTCCGCTGCGGTGGAAGGTCCTTCGCTTCGCTCAGGATGACATGGGGTTATCGCTCTCCGCCTTGCTGAAGTCGGCCGAGCCGAGCCCGGGCTTGTAGTTCTTCTGGATGAACTGGCCTATGCCCTGATCGACCCAGTTTGCGCCCTTCTGCTGATGGCTGAGCTGATCGACTTTGGCCGCCAGCCAGTACCAGGCGTCCTCGTAACTGACCGATGGCGAGACGGCTTTGAAGGCCTCCTTGCAGGCGCGCAGAGCCAGCGGGTCCTTTTGCAGGAGCTTGCCCGCCACCTCGTGGACCTTGGCGTCCAATTCGGCCCGCGGCAGGGCCATGGTGACGAGCCCGATGTCGGCGGCTTTCTGGCCGCTGAACGTATCGCCAGTCAGGATGTAGTACAGCGCCTGCCGCGGCTGCACCACCTCCTGCACGACTTTGGTCACCAGCCCGCCTGGGATGTTTCCGAAGTTGATCTCCGACAGGCCAAAGGTGGCCTCGCTGGCCGCGATGGCCACGTCCACCGAGCACACTACCGTGAAGGCTCCGCCGAAGCACCAGCCATTGATGGCGGCGATGGTCGGCCGTGGAAAGAAGCGCAGTTTCTCGTGCCGCCAGGCGTGCGAGATGCGCCGGATCTCCTCCCGGCCGCGAGCGTCGTCCTTGAGCTCGTAGAAGTACTCCTTCAGGTCCTGCCCCGCGCAGAAGCTCTCGCCCTGGCCAGTGACCACCAACACCTTGGTATCGGGATCGAACTCCAGCTCGGTGAGTGCGTCGTACATCTCGCGGTGCAGCCGCGGGTTCATAGCATTGCGCTTCTCGGGGCGGTTGAAGCGCAGCGTCGTGATGCCGTCCTGCTTCTCGATGAGGATGGTCTGGTACTCGGTCAATCCCCTGCTCCTTCGTTGGGGTCCCCGCCGAGTTTATCGAGGCGGGGTGGCTAGCGTCC
>DATGVV010000325.1:0-16353 GCA_035299885.1 Chloroflexota bacterium
CGAAGCCGACCGCTACGCCGCCGTGCCCAACTACGACGCCTGGTGGGACGTGCCGGTCGCAGAGGTCTCCGACACCGAGCCCGTCCGCCAGGCGCGGCGCACCTACGAGGACAGCCGCCGCGCTTCCAGGCATCACCTGCAGGGGCCGGCGTGATTCGAGTCGGAACGGCGCCCGTCAATTGGGGCGCCGACCCGGAGTACACCTGGACCCCGCAGCGGCCGTACCGCGAGATCCTGGACGAGATGCGCCAGGCCGGGTACGACGCAACCGAGTGGGCCTACAATTTCCCGCGCGACCCGCTTGAGCTGCGTCGCGAGCTGGCCGCGCGGAACATGGTGCTGGCCTCGTCCTTCTGCTCGGTCGACCTGGCTGGCGCCTACGACCCCGGGCCGGTGCTTGCGGTCTGCTGCCTGCTGCGCCAGCTCGGCAGCGAGGACGTGCTCGTGGCCCAGAGGGGCACGCCCGAGCGCTACGCAGTCGCTGGCCGGGTGACCGACGAGGACGGCCTGGCCCAAGCGCAATGGCAGAGCCTGGCCGCCAACCTGAACGACCTTGGCCAGCGGGTGCTCGACGGCGGCCTCCGGCTGGCCTTCCACAACCACGCCGGCACCGCCGTCGAGACCGCGGCCGAGCTGGAGCGCCTGTGCGCTGATACCGATCCGCGGCTGGTGCGGCTGTGCTTGGACACAGGCCACCTGGCCTATGGTGGTGGCGATCCGGTCGCCTTTGCGGACGCCCACCGCGATCGCATTGGCTACGTGCACCTGAAGGACGTCGATGGTGGGCAGCTCCAGCGATCCCGCGATGAGCGGCTGGACTTCCTGACAGCCGTTCGCGCAGGCATTTTCGTTGAGCTCGGCCACGGCATGATCGACGTCCCAGCCTTCGTCGAGCTGCTGCACCGGGCTGGCTACGGAGGCTGGCTCATCGTCGAGCAGGACAGCACCACGCGAACTCCGCTGGAGAGCGCCACCATGAACCGCCGTTACCTTAAGGACTCCTTCGGGCTATGACGATGGCGCGGCGTAGTATGAAGCAATGCTCATCGACTGGCATTCGCACCACACTGCGCCTGAGGTCGCGGCTCGGCTGCACGAGCTGAGCGGGCGGGAGGCTCGCCCGGATCCGCTGGATTCGCCCGATTTCGGCAAGCGCATTTCGGAAATGGATGCGGCCGGCGTGGATCTGCAGCTCGTTTCGCAGGGCGCCGGACTGAACGCCGACGCGCTGCCGCCAATTGCCGCTATGGACCTGGTGCGCCTGAGCAACGACGCCATAGCCGCTCGAGCCGCGGATCACCCCGACCGCCTGCGCGGCACGATCGCCGTTGCCTACGCCGATCCGGTAGGCTCTGCCGCCGAGATCGATCGCATGGCCGACCGCGGCTTCTGCGCCGTCATGATGTACGCCCGGCCGGACCTGGTCGGCAGCCCGGAAACCGAGGCGCTGTTCGCCAGGGCAGCCCGGCGCACGCTGCCCATCTTCCTGCACGGTGGTGGCGCGTCGGGGCGCCGGACCGATCCGGCCCTCCAGCGGCTGGAGGATGGCGGCCAGGGTGTCGCTGTCAGCGTGCTGGCGGACGCCTCGGTTGCCGAGTTTGTGGTGCGGACCATCGCGGCTGGTGTGTTCGACCGGTATCCCGACCTGCGCATCGTGATTCGCAGTAGCGGCGGCAGCATCCCGCTGCTGCTGCACAAGCTGTGGTGGAAGCACAAGACCGCCGAGGGCGAGAAGCGCTACTCAGAGGTTCTCCGCGAGCATTACCTGGTCGATTGCGCCAACGGCGATGCCCGTACGCTGGCCTTCCTGGTGGACTCGATGGGCGAGGCCAACGTCGTCTTCGGCTCCGACTACTGTGGTGGCTTGGGACCGCTGGACAAGGCGGTCCAAGTGGTTCAAGATCAACCGCGGCCGGAGCGCATCCGGCAGCTGATGGAAGCAAATTCTCGCCGCTTGCTCGGCGTCTGAACAGGAGTTAGGGAATGAAGATCGTTGATGGCGACGGCCACGTGATGGAGGACTTGTCCGCCTTTGTGAAGTTCCTGCCGGAGCCTTTCAATGGCCGGGTTGCTCCCAGAGGCTACTTTCCCCCGCTGGACCACTTCCACTCGTTTATCGGCGAGACGCCGCCGGGCTCATTCCGCCAGGTCGGGCCAGATGGCTGGCTGGAGTTCCTGGAGGACGTTGGGATCGAGACGACGGTGCTGTACACCACCGCCGGCCTCAGCTACGGCAAGGTGTTCAACCGCGATTGGGCCATCGCCCTGGGCAAGGCCTACAACGATTATGTGCACACGGAGTATCTGTCCCGCAGCCCGCGCTTTCAGGCCATGGCTCTCATCCCGATGCAGGAGCCGTCGGCCGCCGTGGACGAGCTGGCTCGGGCGGTTGAGGAGCTGGGCTTCTGCGGCGCGATGCTGCCGTCAACGGGCCTCAAGGACCACCTTGGCGCTGAGGAATTCTGGCCGGTGTACCGCGAGGCGGATCGCCTGGGCTGCGCCATCGGCGTCCATGGCGGCGCGCACAGCGGCATGGGCTTCGATCACATGAACGTCTACACGCCAGTGCCGGCCATCGGCCATCCGCACGGGCTGCTGTTCCAGTTCGCGGGCATGCTATTCAATGGCGTGTTCGATCAATTCCCGCACGCGCGCTTCGGCTTCATGGAAGGTGGCGTGGCTTGGTCGTTGGTGGCCTTCGAGCGCTTCGAGCGCTCGCACCGCGCACACATCCAGTGGAACCCCCGGGGCCAGTTGACCCCGGCCGCTGATGAGAGCGTTGAGGAGTACATTCGCAAGCACGTCCGCGAAGGGCGTCTGTACATCGGCTGCGAAGGCGACGAGCCCTCGATTGCGCATGCCATCAGCCTGCTCGGCCCGGAAGCCTTCGTCTTCTCATCCGATTTCCCGCATGAGGTCAACAACGACATCTGCAAGCACGAGATCGGCGAGTTCCTCGAAAACCCCGACCTCACCCAAGACGACAAAGAAGCCGTCATGCACGCCAACGCCGAGCGCTTCTACGGCCTAAAAGTGCCGGCCGGGATCACCTAAGCCGGCGCGGGCGTCCGCTCAGTCAACAGTTCGAGGGTGACGCTCAAGGGATCATCCAGGCGCTTGCTGGCATCCAGCACCTCGAGGCCAACCATGTTGCCTTCGCCGTCGTAATGGCCGTAAACACCCGGAGCTAATTCTGTGGCGTGGTGAGGTGGCGTCTCGTTGAGCGTGATGTACACGGCGTCGGCGTGGGGATCAGGGTCATAGGTTACTTTCACTGGTCAGTCCCTCGGATGAATAGTAACGACGATAGTCTTCTCGTGCTCGATCACATAGACGGCGCGGATTACGCGGCCCCCGATGGCCTTCAGAGCATTTGGCTTCCCATCGCGACCGGTGGCCAGCGTATCTGGCGAGGTGACGACCTCGATGGCGTCGCTTTCGGTGATATGGAAGCGACGCATCTTGTTTCTGGCGTGGCGGCTGAATTCAATCACCCGTCCGCTTTGCCTTTAGTCCCTCTAGCACCTTCTCCGCTGTTATGGGCAGGCTCATGACGCGAACGCCAACGGCGTCGTAGACGGCGTTGGCGATGGCCGGCGAGACGCCGGCGTTGACGCTTTCGCCGGCGGCTTTGGCGCCGTAGGGGCCGGGGCCGATGTCGGTCGGCACGATGACTGTTCGGAGCGGCGGCACGTCCTCCTGGCAGGGCAGCTTGTAGTCGGCCAGACTGAGTGTTGTGATCTTGCCGTCCTGCACGTCCAAGTCTTCCATCATCGCGTTGCCGATGCCGTATACGAAGCTGCCGTCCACCTGCCCTTGGTGGCCCATCGGATTGATGATTTGCCCTTGGTCCAGCACCACGATGGCATTCAGCGGCTTCACCTGGCCGGTCTCCCGGTCGACTTCGACCTCGATCATGTAGGCGTGAAAGTTGTAGTCGCCCGGCTCGTCGGGGCCGTGATCGGTGCTGTCATAGGCCGCTCCGACCTGCACGGGCCCGCCGCGGGCGATGCGCCGCACCACCTCCTCGAATGAGGCGCTGTCCTCCCCGGCGATGAAGCGATCGTCCTCCAGACGGACTTGTCCCTCGGGCCAACCCATCACCTCTGCCGCCAGCTCGGTCAGCTGGTCCTTGAGCTTGGTCGCGGCCAGAAGCGTGGCCCGGCCGACCACGTGCGTAACGCGGCTGGCGCCGGCGCCCTGATCCTTCGGTGCCTCAGCCGTGGTGCCGTAGCGCACCCTGATGCGCTCGGCCGGCACCGACAGTATCGATGCCGCCACGCGCTGGACCACCAGCGAGGAGCCGCTGCCCTGATCGGGCGTGCCGTACAGCGCCTCGATGGTGCCATCCGGCAGCAGCCGCAGGGCGATCTCGGTCGCGCCCTGGCCGACGTGCCGGCAGCGCAGCGCGACGCCCCGGCCATGGTTCGGCCCTTTCCGCTGCCAGGAGTCCCAGTTCGACTCGCGTCGCAGCGCCTCCAGCACCTCTACCGCTCGCGGGTTCCGCACCTTTTGGCCCGCGGGGTTGGTGTCGCCGTCGTGCAGGGCGTTGCGCATCCGGAACTCCAGTGAATCCATGCCCAGCTCGCGGGCGATGTGCTCGATGTGGCCCTCGCCGGCCAAAGCCAGCTGCGCTGCCCCCGGAGCGCGCATGTTCCCGCCGGGCACCAGGTTGGTATACGCAACCGAAGTCTCCAGCCAGGCGTTGGGCACGTTGTAGACCTCCAGCGCGTCCCAGCCCGGCAGCAGCAGGTCGGACATCGGCTTAGCCCCGCCATACGCGCCGCCATTGAAGTAGGCCCGGGACTGGAAGGCCACTATCCGGCCGTCGTTGGTCACACCGGTGCGCAGGTAGAACCTGGCGGAATGGCGCGGGTTGGTCGATTCCAGCTCGTCGGTGTAGCTCATCACGGCTTTGATCGGCCGGCCGGTCTCCTTCGCCAGGTAGTAACAGGCGAACTCCTCGATGGACAGTCCCTTGCCGCCGAAGTCGCCGCCGATGAACATGCTGTCCACCACGATGCGCTCCTCAGGCAGGCCGGTCACCACCGACAGCTGATGGCGGAGCCCGAACGGCGCCTTGTTGGTGGACACGACGCGCAGCGCGCCGTCCTCGAGCCACATCATGCAGGCGTGCGGCTCGATGTAGCCCTGGTGCTGCCTGGGCGCGGTGTACACGTCCTCGAACACGCGATTGGCCCTGGCGAAGGCGCGCTCGATGTCCTTCTCGCCTTTCTGAATGAGCTTGTATCCCTGCAGGTTCAGGTGCGGAACGGGAGGCCGCTTGCCGGCCAGGTAGTGGTAGCTAGAGGGATCCGGATGCAGGGTCGGGGCGCCGGGAACGATGGCCTTCTCCGGGTCCAAAACTGCTGTCAGCTCCTCGTATTCGACCCGGATGAGGTCGAGCGCTTCCTCGGCAACGTCACGGCTTTCCGCGGCCACCGCCGCCACGCGCTCGCCCACGTACAGCACACGATCGAAGGCCAGCACCGGCCAGTCGAACAGGTAGCGGCCGAACCGACGACGGCCGATGTCCTCGGCCGTCAGCACCGCGTGCACGCCCGGCAGCTGCTTGGCCGCGGAAGTATCTATGGACACGATACGCGCATGCGGGAAGGGGCTCTTGAGGAACTTGGCCCACAACATGCCCGGCAGGATCATGTCGCCGGCGTAGCGCGCGCCGCCCGTCACCTTCAGTTTGCCTTCCAGCCGGTAATCGGGCGTGTCGAAGATCTGCAGTTGGACCATGGTCGGGTATCTTAGCCCAGGATGGACGAAGGGATTAAGCGCGTCCAGCAGCAGATGGAGGCGCAGGGCTACGTCACCGATCGTGCCGTGGCCACCACTGTGTACCTGGCAGCCGAGCTGCACATGCCGGCCCTCATCGAGGGCCACGCGGGCGTCGGCAAGACGGAGGTGGCCAAGGTACTGGCCGCCAGTCTGGAGACCGAGCTGATCAGGCTCCAGTGCTACGAAGGCCTCGATGCCTACACCGCCCTCTACGAATGGAATTACCCCAAGCAGATGCTGTGGATCCGCCTCGCCGAGCAGGAGAGCCTGTCGCTGGACACTAAAGAAGCGCACATCTTCGCTCAGGAGTTCCTGCTCAAGCGGCCGCTGCTCCAGGCTATCGCGCATGATGGCAAGCCGCCGGTGTTACTGATCGACGAGATCGATCGGGCCGACGAGGAGTTTGAGGCCTTCCTGTTGGAGGTCCTGTCCGATTTCCAGGTGACCATCCCCGAGCTCGGCACCATCAAAGCCGAGGAGCCGCCGTTTGTAGTCCTGACCTCGAACCGCACCCGCGAGCTGTCTGACGCGCTGAAGCGTCGGTGCTTGTACCTGTGGATCGACTACCCCGGCTTCGACAAGGAGCTCAGCATCATCAACGTCAAGGTGCCGGGCGTATCTCAGCTCCTGGCGGCGCAAATTGCCACCAGCATGGCTGCGCTGCGCCGGCTGCGACTGACCAAAGCTCCCGGCGTGTCCGAAAGCATCAAATGGGCAATTAGCCTCATGGCCCTCGGCCGTCCGCGTCTGGACCGCCAGGGTCTTGAGGAGACATTCGGCATTGTCCTCAAAGATCGCGACGACATCGAAGCCGTACGCGGCCTGTGGCTGGACCAGATGCTCGAGTCCCTGGAGGGCAAGGACGTGGATGGCTTGAGGGAGCTGGCGGATGCGCCCCTGTCATCCTGAGCGAAGCGAAGGACCTTCCTCCGCAGCGTACGAGGAAGGTGCTTCGGCTACGCCTCAGCATGACATAACTGGGCGCATCCTTGCCTTTTGCCGGCTGCTGCGGCAGCACGGCTTTCGGGTAACGCCATCGCACACAAGCGCCGCCCTGAGGGCCGTCGGCCTCGTGGACGTCGGCGACCGCACCGACTTCCGACTTGCCCTGCGTGCCGTGCTGGTCAGCGGCCAGCATGAGATCGAGCTGTTCGACCAGCTGTTCAGCATCTTCTGGGAGGGCTCGCTGGGGGTGCAAGAGCGTGACCTGGCCACCCTCGTGCAGGACCAGGCAGCCGCTCGAGCCGAGGAGGAGACCGCCTCCTACAGTCCCATTGAAGCCCTGGCCATCAAGGACTTCGGCGACGTCGCCGGCGAGCAGGAGCGCGCGGCGCTCGAGGAGGCGCTCCGGCGCATCGCCCGCAAGCTGGCCACCCGTCGCAGCCGCCGCCTGCGGCCGACTCGCCGCGGCGGACGCGTCGACTTGCGGCGGACCATGCGCCGCAGCCTGCGCTTCGGCGGCACCGCGCTGGAGCTGGCCCGCCGCAAACGCGACATCCGCAAGACGCGGCTGGTCCTGCTGTGCGACGTCAGCCGCTCCATGGACCAGTACAGCCGCTTCCTGCTGCTCTTCGTCCACGCCTTCCACCGCGCCCTCGGGCGGGTGGAATCATTCGTCTTCGGCACCCATCTCACGCGGGTGACGCCCTACTTCCGCCGAAGCACCATCCAGCAGGCCCTGGAGCGGCTCTCAGATGACGTACTGGACTGGTCCGGCGGGACGCGCATCGGTACGAGCCTGCAGGCCTTCAACCGCGATTACCGCGGCCTCGTAGACAGCAGCACCACGGTCGTGGTCCTAAGCGACGGTCTGGACACTGGCGATCTCGATCTGCTGGGCGAGCAGATGGCGCTCTTGCGCCGCCGCGCGAGAAGGCTGATCTGGCTCAACCCGCTGCTCGGCACCCGTGAGCCACAGCCCCTTGCCCGCGGCATGCGTACCGCGCTGCCCTACGTGGACACCTTCGCGCCCGGCCACAACCTGCTGAGCCTCGAAGCCCTGGCGCGCCAGCTGTAAATCCATGTCATTCTGAGCGAAGCGAAGAATCTTCTCGTCCACGTCAGCGGGGAAGGTCCTTCGTCGCTGCGGCTCCTCAGGATGACATCAGGTAATCTCCTCTAGCTTCACCGCCCGGCCCTCGCGCATGGATTGGTTGGCTGCTTCGGCAATGCGCAGCGCCTGCAGGGCGTCGGCCGGCGTGCACGGATTCTCGACCTCGCCGCGCGCCAGCTTCAGGAAGTGGTCGAGCTCGGCCGCATAGGCGGCGGCGAAGCGCGTCTGGAAATCGGGGTAGGCCGGGCCGGGGAAAGCTGGTCCGTCCGGCTGGAGCGATCGGGTCGGCGTGCGCGTATCGAGGCCCACGCACAGGCTGTCCTTCGAGCCGAACACGTCCACGCGGATGTCGTACCCGGCCGGGTTGTGCCGGGCGCCGCTAATCATGCCCAGCGTGCCACCGCTGAGGCGCAGGGTCAGGACTGATGTGGCGGCGTCACCGTACTGGTCATACTCGGGGAAGCCAGCATTCGAGCCGATCGCCTGGATGTCCAGGACTTCCTGGCCGAACAGCCAGCGCGTCGCGTCGAAATCGTGGATGTGCAGATCGCGGAAGATGCCGCCGGAGGTGGCGATGTAGGTCTCTGGCGGCGGCAGCCGGTCGCGGCTGAACATCGAGAAGCTGTACACCCGGCCAACGAGTCCGTTCTCGATGGCCTGCCGAGCCGCTCGAAAGCCGCTATCGAAACGCCGCTGAAAACCCACCTGCACCACGCCCTTGGCTGCCGCCACGCGGCCGACGACCTGGCGCGTCTCGGCCAGATCGAGCGCCAGCGGCTTCTCGGTGAACGCCGGCAGGCCGGCCGCCAGGCAGCGCTCGATCAGCTCGGCGTGCATGCCGGAGGGCGTGGCGATCACCGCCGCCTCAGCGCCGTCGAGGGCAGCCTCAACTGTCCCTGCCGCCACGGTTTCCAGCTCCTTGGCCACGGCCGCCGCTCGGCTCGCGTCCGCGTCGTAGATACGAAGCTCGGTCACGCTAAGGTGACGCCGCAGGTTGGCCGCGTGGAAGGCGCCCATGCGGCCCACGCCGAACATGGCTATACGCATGGCGAGCGGCCTCTCAGCCGGCGCGGCTGCCGAGGATGGCCTTCACGCCTCCGTTGGCCTTGCTCCAGCCGGCGGTCACGTATTCCCAGGAGTAGACGTCGAAGTAGTTCACGCCCGGTTTGGGTACGATCTGCGGATCGGCCCAGGAATTGTCCACGTCCTTGCGGATGCTGACTGTTTTCTGGGTCGAGTTCCAGGCAATCTGCCCGTCCTTCATCAGGATCCAGTTCAGGAACAACTTGGCGGCGTTGGGATGCGGCGGATTCTTGAACAGGTTCAGCAGCCCAAAGCCGGCCGAGATGTATCCGGAAGCGTCCGGGAAGCTCGTGTACTCGTGGAGCTTGAACCCATCTTTCTTGAGGCGCTCGTTGTCCTCATTGCGGCCCGCGATGACAATCGGATATGTGCCGCGCGCCAGCCAGTCGGAGAGCTGGCGATAGTCGCCGGTGATGGCGGTGTTCTGGTCGACGTAAAGAGCCTTGACGAAGTCAGCGCCCAGTGTGTTGTAGAGATACGCCGATGTCTGGCTTCCTGAACCTGCCTTCACAGGATCGTAGGTGGCCATCTTGCCCTTGTATTCGGGCTTGAGCAGGTCTTTCCAGGCTTTGATCTCGTCGGGTTTGACGAACTCGGTGTTGATGACCACAGGTTGGTTCAGGTAGCTCGACGCGCGGACAATGAACTTCTCTTCCGGGTCCATGAACCACACCTTGCCCACCGTCCACGCGTTCGGGTCCAGCACTTCGGGATGGATCAAATGCGGGCGGATAGGCTCGGTCAGGTGCTCGCCGAACAGCACCAGGTAGCTGCTGTCGGAGCCGGATAGGGAGACGTCGACCGTGAACTGGTTGGCCGCCTGCTCGCTGCGAAGGCGGTTGGCCAGGTCGCTGGTCGGCCCGCCCAGGTACTCGACATCGATCCCGAACTGCTTCCTGAATGCCTCCGGGATCTTGGTCCGCGCTTCGGGGCTCGGGCCCGAGGCAAGCACCAGCTTGCCCTCTTTCTTGGCGCCGGCTACCCAACTGTCCCACTGCTTCTGCCAATCCGCCGCCCCACTCGTACTGCCGGATGGCGAGCTCGGAGCCGCGGCCTGGCCGCAGGACGCCAGCAGGGCGCTGGCGCCAAGCGCAGCCAGGAACGCCCGGCGAGTGAGCATTTACGCCGCGACGAGCTGCTTGCTCAGGTAGGCGTCGAACTCGAACTGCGCCAGGACCGCTCGCAGGCGTGCCTTCTCGGCGTCGTTCAGGTCCACCAGCGGCAGACGCGGCTTGCCGACCTTGTAGCCCAGCTCGTTAAAGGCCGCCTTGAGGGGCATCGGATTGGGCTGCCAGAACAGCGCCTCGACCAGCGGCAGCAGCTTGAAGTGGATCCGAGCCGCCTCCTCGCGGTCGCCGCGGGCCAGCGCTTCGACCATGCGCTTGGTCTCGCCGCCCACCAGGTGCGCCGACACGCTGATGACGCCGTGGCCGCCCAAGCTCATGAGCGTGAACGTGTCGCTGTCGTTGCCGCTGTACACCAGGAAGCCTTCCGGCACAGCGGCCAGTACGGCGTTGAACTGCTCCAGCTTGCCGCTGGCCTCCTTCACGCCGGCGATGTTGTCGATCTCGGCCAGGCGCTTGAGGGTCGCGGCCTCGAGGTTACGAGGCGCCCGCGGCGGCACGTTGTACAGGATGCACGGCAGCGACGTGGCGCCGGCGACGGCCTTGAAATGCTGGTACAGCCCTTCCTGCGGCGGGTTGTTGTAGTAGGGCACGACCAGCAGCGCACCGTCCACGCCGCACTTTTCCGCCTCGCGGGTGAGGTGGATGGACTCGGCGGTGTTGTAGTTCCCGGTGCCGGCAATGATCGCCGCGCTGCCCACCGCGCGCTTGGTCACCCGGTACAGCTCCAGCTTCTCGTCCTCGCTGAGCGTGGGACCTTCGCCGGTTGTGCCGGTGACGATCAGGCCATCGTTGCCGGACGCGACCAGGTTCTTGGCGAGCTCGGCCGCTTTGGCGAAGTTCACGGCGCCATCCTCCGTGAACGGCGTGATCATGGCGGTAAGCAATCGACCGAACTGGGCCATTGGCCTTCTCCTTTAGGTAGTCAGACCTAACAGATTATCCAGCCCGATCACCAGCCTGTCCAGCTTGAGGACTTCGCGCACCGCAATCAGCACGCCCGGCATGAACGACGTGCGGTCGGTGCTGTCGTGCCGGAGGGTCAGCGTTTGGCCCTGCGCTCCGAAGATGACCTCGTGGTGCGCCACCAACCCGGGCAGGCGCACGCTGTGCAGGCGCAGGCCCTGCCATTCGGCCCCGCGCCCGCCGGGCAGCGTCTCCTTCTCAGGCACGTTGCTGGCGAAGGCCTTGGCGTGCGCCTCGGCCATATCCTGCGCCATCTTGACCGCCGTCCCAGAAGGGGCGTCGATCTTCTGGTCGTGGTGCAGCTCGATGATCTCGGCCGAGTCGAAGTAGCGTGAACCGAGCTTCGCGAAGTGCATCATCAGCACCGCGCCGATGGCGAAGTTGGGCGCGATAAAGGCGCCGGTCCGCGTCTCGCGGGCCCGCGCCTGGATCTGAGCCGTTTGTTCGGCGCTCATGCCGGTGGTGCCGATTACCGGCCTCACCCCGAGCTCCAGCGCGGTCATCGCATTGGCGAAGGCCGCCTCGGCGACGGTGAAGTCGACCAGCACGTCTGGCTTGACCTGCGCAACGGCCTGGCGCAGGTCGGCGCTGACGGGCACGCCCTGGCTCTCGACGCCAGCCTTGACGTCAATGCCCGCTACCGGCTGCATATCGCCGGCGGAGCTCACCGCGCGGATGACCTCCGTGCCCATGCGCCCCAAGGCCCCGGCAACCGCGACGCGGATCATGCTGAGTATTTTGTCATTCCGAGCCGGAGGCGAGGAATCCACGGCTCCAGGCTACGGATGCCCTCGCTACGCTCGGCCTAGCAAAGAACGGTTACTCCTCGTGCTGATCGGCGCGAGGCTCGCTCGGAGCGGGCGCCTCGTGTCCTTCCTCACGCGGTTGATCGTGGTATCGCTCGCGGAAACCGCCCTCGTGCGGCGG
The DNA here is from genome assembly GCA_035299885.1 of Chloroflexota bacterium. GTDB lineage: Bacteria > Chloroflexota > JAJPGV01 > JAJPGV01 > JAJPGV01 > DATGVV01. The sequence goes on from DATGVV010000325.1 coordinate 11,944, forward strand.
ACCAGCCGGACGCTCGCGGAAGCCACCCTCGCGTGGCGCGCCGCCCTCACGCGGCCCGCGGTCTCGGAAGCCGCCCCCGCCCCGGAAACCACCGCCACCGCCTCGCTCGCGGTCGCGGAAGCTGCCCTCGCGTGGCCCGCGGTCGCGATCGCGGAAGCCGCCGCCACCGCCACCGGGCCGGAAGCCTCCACCGCCGCCCCGCTCGCGATCGCGGAAGCCGCCGCCACCGCCACCGGGCCGGACGCCGCCGCGGTCGCCGTTCTCGGAGGCCGGATCGTAGCCCTCGAGCAGCGCCCGGCGCGACAGGTTCACGCGGCCTTGCGCGTCAACTTCCTTGACCAGCACGTCGACCTCGTCCCCGGACTTGACCACGTCTTCAACACGCCCAACTCGCTCGTTGGCGAGATCGGAGATGTGGATCAGCCCCTCTTTGCCGGGCAGGATCTCGACAAACGCGCCGAAATTCATCAGCCGGGTGACCTTGCCGTGGTACTTCTTGCCGACCTCCACCTCCTCGGTGACGGCCTGGATCATGGCCACGGCCTTGTCCTTGGAAGGGCCTTCCGAGGCGGTGATCAGTACCCGGCCGTCGTCCTCGATGTCGATCTTCGCGCCGGTCTCGTCGGTGATCTTGCGGATGTTCTTGCCGCCGGGGCCGATGAGCGCGCCGATCTTCTCAGGATTGATCTGAATCGTGGTGATACGCGGTGCGTATGGCTTCAAATCCTCGCGCGGCGCTGGCAGCACCTCCAGCATCTTGCCCATGATGAAGGCGCGGGCCTCTTTGGCCTGGGCCAGGGCCTTCTCCATGATCTCGTAGGTGATGCCCTTGACCTTGATGTCCATCTGCAGGCCGGTGATGCCATGCTCGGTGCCGGCCACCTTGAAGTCCATGTCGCCCAGGGCATCTTCGACGCCCTGGATGTCCGTCAGGATGGAGTACTTGCCGTCGTCACCGGTGATCAGGCCCATGGCCACCCCGGCGACCGGCGCCTTGATCGGCACACCCGCGTCCATGAGGGCCAGGGTGCCGCCACACACCGAACCCATCGAGCTCGAGCCGTTCGACGATAGGACTTCGGCCACGATGCGGATCGTGTAGGGGAACTGCTCCTCGGGAGGAAGCGCCGGCCGCAGCGAACGCTCGACCAGCGCGCCATGCCCCACCTCGCGCCGGCCGGGGGCGCCCAGGCGCTTGACCTCGCCGGTGCTGTACGGTGGGAAATTGTACTGGTGCATGAAGCGCTTGTACTCTTCCGGGCTGATGTCGTCGATGTTCTGGCGATCGCCCGGCGAGCCCAGCGTAAGCACGCTGAGCACCTGCGTCTGTCCGCGCGTGAACAGGCCGCTGCCGTGGGTGCGGGGCAGGATGCCCGCGTCGCACCACACCGGGCGGACCTCGTTCAGCGACCGGCCATCAACGCGAAAGCCGCGCTCCAGGATAGCCGTCCGGACGACGCTCTTCTCGACCTCGCCCAGCACGGACGAGAGGTCTTTTTCGCTTAGCTCGCCGGCTTGGATGCGGCCGGCGTAGGTCTCGCGCAGCTGCTTGCCAACCTCGGCTGTGGCCGTTTCGCGGCTGGCCTTGTCGGGGTTGAACATCGCCTCTTCAAGGTGCGGGCGCAGCCAATCGCGGATTTCCTGCTTGAGCTCCTCGTTGACCACCAGCGGCTGGAACGCACGCTTGGGCTTACCGGCCAGGCGAACCAGCTCTTCCTGGGCCTGGATCGAAGCTCGCAGCTGCTCGTGGCCCCACTGCACCGCGCGCAGCACCACGTCCTCCGGCAGCTCCTTGGCGCCGGCTTCGACCATCATGACGGCGTCGTTGGTGCCGGCGATGGCCAGGTCCAGCTTGCTCTCCTTCAACTGCTCGAACGTGGGGTTGGCCACGAACTCGCCGTCGATGTAGCCCACGCGCACAGCTCCCAGCGGCCCGCTCCACGGGATGTCGGAGATGCTCAGCGCGGCCGAAGCGCCATTCATGGCCAGGATGTCGGGATCGTTTTCCTGGTCGGCGGAGAGCACGGTGATGATGATCTGGACTTCGTTCTTGTAGCCCTTGGGGAACAGCGGCCGGACGGGCCGGTCGGTCAGGCGGCAGGTGAGGACCGCGTTCTGGCTGGCGCGGCCCTCGCGCTTAATAAAACCGCCGGGGATCTTCCCGGCAGCGTACATGCGTTCTTCGTAGTCAACGGTGAGGGGGAAGAAGTCGATCCCTTCCCTCGGGCTGTGGGTGCCGACCACCGTGGCCAGCACCACTGAGTCGCCGTAGCGGACCAGGACGGCCCCGTCGGCCAAGCTGGCCAGGCGGCCGGTCTCAAATTCGAGTTCATGTGCGCCAATGCTGGCAGCCACGCGATGGGTCATGTAATGGTTCTCCTTTTAGCCGAGGGCGTCAGTCGTGAGGCGTCAGTGAAAGACGGCAAACGGCTGGCCACATGGGAACGGATTCATGGGGTTTCGGGGCAAGGCTGACGACTGTCGCCTGACGCCTAGCAGGGCTAGCGCCTACTTTCTCAGTCCCAGGCTCGCGATCAGCTTCTGGTAGCGGTCCACGCTCTTGCGGCTGAGATAAGCCAGCAGTCGCCGGCGGCGGCCAACCATTTTCAGCAGGCCGCGCCGCGAGTGGTGATCGTGGATGTTGCCCTTGAGGTGCTTGTTCAGGTGATTGATACGAGACGTGAGGACCGCTATCTGCACTTCGGAGGAGCCGGTATCCCGTTCATGGGTGCGATGTTTCGCGACAATTTCCGGCTTTGCTACTGGGGGCAAATCCTCTCCTTACTTCTTTCTCTGCACTTTTCTTTTATTACAACTGGCAACTATACCAAAAGGAAAGGCTACCGCTTGCTTTTTTCGGCTAGGCGACGAAGTGCGTGCCCACTGGGTTGGCGAACAGCAGCGAGTAGGCGTCCGCGGGGATCGCCTCCTGCCGCAGCCCGGCAAACAGATCCGTCTCCGGGGCTGGCGCATCAACCAGGCTGCGGACGCGGATGAAGCTCTCTTCGTTGTAGAACTCGCGCAGGATGTCGTCCGGCAGCTTCCACCAGCGGCCACCGTAGGTCTGGCTGCGGTGGCATTGCAGCGCCTGGCGCTTCACCTGCAGGTAATCCGAGACGTCGATGCGCGTCGTGATCTCGGCATCCGGCACGCCGAACTGGGCGTAATTGCGCCGGCCTGGCGCCAGCTCCTCCAGGCCGCGCTCCTTCAGCGCCTCGTAGGCGCGTTCGTGGCGCTCGCGTGACTGGGCGATGTGGTACAGCTTCTTCGGCTGCCACGGCTCCTCCCCGTCGTCCCAGGCGAAATCCGGATCCGCCGCCAGCTCGAACGAGGCGTGCGTCACCCGGTTGCACATGATGTGATCGGGGTGGCCGTAGCCGCCATTGTCGTTGTAGGTGACCAGCACCTGCGGCTTCAGCTTGCGAATGTTCAGCACCAGCCGCCGGCAGGCCTCGTCCAGGTTGGCGTTGCAGAAGGCATCCGCATGCTGGTTGGCCTCGGTCCCAGCCATGCCTGAATCGCGGTAGCCCAGGAAGTTCACGAAGCTCACCTTCAGCACCGAGGTGGCCAGCTTCAGCTCTTTCTCGGCCCGGATCGTGCCCAGGGACTGCCACGGAGCAATGTTCAAGTGCGGATCGCGGATCTCGCCCTCCTCGCCCTTAGTGGCGACGATGACTGACGTCAGGACGTTCTCGGCGGCGTACTTGGCCAGCGTGCCGCCCGTGCCGCTGGATTCATCATCGGGATGGGCGTGCACGCACATCAACGACAGGACTTCAGGCATGGGATTCCAGAAAAGTATATGGGCCAGCGCCCGTTTGACAGCTGATCCGAGCGGCTGCTAGCATGCCGCCAAAGCAACTTCGGAGGTGGCGTATGCAGATCCGGAGAAGCCTGCGCTGGGGTGCGCTGGCCGCGGCCGCGCTAACCGGCAGTGGGCTGTTGAGCGCCAGCGGCGCCATGGCTCAGCAGGAGCCGCCGCGCGCCGGCGGGCAGTATTGGTTCGGCCGCTATGGCTGCACCGCCTGTCACGGCGGCGACGGTAAGGGCACCCTGATCGGCGTGCCCATCGTGGGCCGGCCCGACAGCCCCTTGACCGCCGACTTCATCACGCACCAGCTGCGCAGCCCGCGGCAGTACATGCCCGACTTCCCGGCCGATGTGCTCAGCGATGAGAAGGCGCAGGCCATCATCGACTACGTCCACACCCTGGAGACCGCGGCCAGCGGTTCGCCGGCCGCTAAACCAAGCATCGCCACCAAGCCCAGTACCAAACCGGAGGGGGCAGACTGATGAGAAAGCTGATCGCGCTACTCGGCAGCCTGGTCCTGCTCGCCGCTTGCGGCGGCACGGCCCCGGCGGCAAGCCCAAGTCCGTCCAGCGCGCCGGCCAAGCCGGCCGCCAGCAGCG
>DATGVV010000326.1:0-6709 GCA_035299885.1 Chloroflexota bacterium
ACAGAGATCTATGGCCGGCTGCGAGGCTGGCTCAAAGCGTTTTTGCCATGAGTTCAAAAAGGAGTGCTGGAGGACGACATGCAACCTGTCCGTGACGTCGAGGAATTCGCCCAGATCAAAGTGATCGGCTGCGGCGGTGGAGGAAGTAACGCGGTCAACCGGATGATCGAGGCCGGCGTACGCGGAGTCGACTTCATCGCCATCAACACCGACGCGCAGGCGCTGCTGCTGTCCGAAGCGCCGACCAAGATCCGCATCGGCGACAAGCTGACCAAAGGCCTGGGCGTAGGCGGCAACCCGACGCTGGGCGCCAAGGCCGCTGAAGAGAGCAGCGACGAGATTTACGAGTCGCTGAAGGGCGCCGACATGATCTTCATCACCGCCGGCATGGGCGGCGGTACGGGCACCGGCGCGGCACCGGTGGTGGCCCAGCTGGCGCGCGAGGTTGGCGCGCTGACCGTGGGCGTCATCACCAAGCCCTTCAGCTTCGAGGGATCGCGCCGGAAGGAGAACGCCGACAAGGGCGCCGAGGAGCTCAGGGACCGCGTCGACACGCTGATCACCATCCCCAATGACCGGCTGCTGCAGGTCACCGACAAGAAGACGCCGGTTTCCGAGGCGTTCAAGATCGCTGACGACGTGCTCCGCCAGGGCATCCAGGGCATCTCGGACCTGATCCTGGTGCCTGGGCTGGTGAACCTCGACTTCGCGGATGTGAAGGCCATCATGGCCAACGCCGGCTCGGCGCTGATGGCGATCGGCCGGGGCACCGGCGAGAACCGCGCCGCCGATGCGGCACAGGCGGCCATCTCCAGCCCGCTGCTGGACATCGACATGACCGGAGCGCGCGGCGTGCTGTTCAATCTGACGGGTGGCACGGACCTGGCCCTGTGGGAGGTAAACGAGGCGGCCGAGATCATCAACAAGGCTGCAGACCCTGACGCCAACATCATCTTCGGCGCGGTAATCGACCCGCGGCTGGAGGGCGAGATCCTGATCACGCTGATCGCGACCGGCTTCGGGGAGGCTCACTTGCAGCGGCCGATCCGGCTGCCGACCCTCGCCAGCGACGAGCTGCCCGAGCGGCCGATCATCCAGGCCCGCGAGGATCTGCCGGTGCGCCGCGCCGTCGGTGATGGCCGCCCACCCGCGGCGCCGGTTACCCGCCGGCTGCCCGACAGCGACAATATCGACATCCCGACCTTCTTGCGCCGCCGGGGCTAGATTCACCCCGCCTCGGTAAACTCGGCGGGGACCCCGGCGATTAGATTTAGGGGCGAATGCCCCCGAAGATCAAGGCCGTTGCCATCGACATCGATGGCACGCTGGTCTCGCCTGAGCAGGACGTGACGCCGCGGGTCAAGCGCGCGGTGGCGCAAGCGCGCGAGCGCGGCGTCATTGTCATGTTGGCCACTGGCCGGCGGTTCGACAGCGCGCAGGAGTTCGCGCAGGCGCTCGATCTCGATGGGCCCATGATCGTGTCCGGCGGCGCCATGGTGTGCAATGCGGCCAGCGGTGAGATCTACTACGAGGACGTGCTGCCGCAGGATGGTGTGGCCGCCGCCGTGGACCTGCTGCATGGCGGCGGCCTGCAGCCGCTGCTGCGGGAGCGCTGGAGCCTGGGCCACCGCCTGTTCACCGGCCCGCACCAGTGCGATGACGAGCCGGCGCGAATCTACGTCAGCCGCGAGGAGTTCGTGATTCGGCTGCCCTATGAACGGCTGCGTGAGACGCCGGACGTGATGTTCGCAGCCGGCCTATGCCAGGATGAGGATCGCCTGCAGACGCTGGCCAAGGAAGTCTGGAAAATCCCGAACCTGCTGCCGCTGGTGCTGCCCTACGGCCCGGGCGTGCTGCCGAGCCCGGTGCTGGACATTTTCAACGCCGGCACGTGCAAGGCCAAGGCGCTGCATTTCATCAGCAAGCGCTTCGGCTTCGACATGGCGCACACCATGGCCATCGGCGACGGCATCAACGACGTCGACCTGCTGCAGGCCGTGGGCATGCCGGTGGCCGTCGCCAATGCCATTCCCGAGGCGAAAGCCGTCGCCAAGGCGGTGGTCAGCTCGAATGACGAGGACGGGGTCGCGGAAGCCATCGAATGGTTTGTGCTCGATAGGCGCCCGCACTTGTCGATTTGACCAATCCCCATTCGTCTCATTGTCAGACCGCGCAGAAGCCGGTCGAATCTACCTTCACAGGAGTTCCCCATGCCCCGCTACATGGCCCTGATCTACAGCAGCGAAGCCACCAACCCCAAGTCCGGCACGCCCGAGTTAGACAAGCGGCACGCCGCCTACGGCGCTTTCACCGAGGAAGTGCAGAAGGCGGGAATCATGAAGGCCGGTGATGGGCTGATGCCCACCTCCATGGCTACCACAGTGCGCGTCCGCGATGCCAAAACCCTGACCACCGATGGTCCGTTTGCCGAGACCAAGGAGCAGCTGGCCGGCTACTACGCGTTCGAGTGCAAAGATCTGGATGAGGCAATCAAGTGGGCCGCCAAGATTCCGGACGCCGCCAACGGCTCAATCGAAGTGCGGCCGATCATGGCCATGTAGAGGGCGCCTCGGCCCTCGAGCGGGCCTTTCGTGCTGAGTACGGCCGCATCCTGGCCACCCTCATCCGCATCCTCGGCGACTTCGATTTGGCCGAAGAGTGCCTCCAGGAAGCGGCCGTCAGCGCTCTGGATCATTGGCGGCACGACTCCGTTCCGATCGATGGCGCCGCCTGGCTGATCAAGACCGCTCGCAACCGGGCTATCGATGTCGTCCGCCGCCGGCGCGCGCTCGCGGACAGGTTGCAAGTCCTTCAACACGAGCTGGACTTGTACGACAGTGGAGCGGCGCCGGAGACGGACGATCGGCTGCGGCTCATCTTCACCTGCTGCCATCCCGCACTCAACATGGAATCGCAGGTGGCGCTCACGCTGCACACCCTGGGCGGCCTCACGACGCCGGAGATTGGGCGGGCGTTCCTGATGACCGAGCCAGCCATGGCCCAACGCCTCGTCCGGGCCAAGCGCAAGATTCGTGACGCCCACATCCCCTACCGCGTCCCTTGGGACGAGACGCTGCCGGAGCGCCTCGATTCGGTGCTGGCGGTGCTCTACCTCATCTTCAACGAGGGCTATCTGGCCAGTGCCGGCGATAGTCTCACCCGCCGTGAGCTGTGCGCCGAGGCCATTCGTCTGGCCCGCCTGCTGGCCAAGCTGATGCCGGAGCAGCCCGACACGCACGCGCTGCTCGCCTTGCTGCTGCTGCCGGACTCACGTCGCGACACCCGCGTAAGCCCATCCGGCGAGCTCGTACTCCTCGACGAGCAGGATCGGACGCGGTGGGATCGTGCCGAGATCGAAGAAGGCGTGGCCGAGCTGGATCGATCCATCGAGCTGCGCTCGGGGCGGGCAAGCGCCTATCAGCTGCAGGCTGCCATCGCCAGCCTTCACGCCCAGGCTGCGACGGCCGATGACACGGACTGGGCCGAGATCGCTCAGCTGTATGACGAGCTGGTCAGCTTGCTGGATACGCCGGTTGTGCGCCTCAACCGCGCCGCCGCCATGGCCATGGCCCAGGGCCCTGGTGTTGGCCTCGCCGCGCTCGATGCAATGGCCGGCGATATAGCGCTGGCGGATTACTACCTGTACCACGCCGCACGCGCCGATCTGCTCCGCCGCCTCGACCGTCGGCCAGCGGCGACTGCCGCGTACCGGCGCGCCCTGGAGCTGTGTGGCAATGCTGTTGAGGGTCGCTTCCTCAGGCGGCGCCTGGCGGAGCTCAGCTAGCTGACAGCTCGGTTCCGCGTGGCATACTCGGCACGGATGTCGAGGAGCTTGATTCCGGCCGACGAGCGTGGGGCCGTGTTGAAGGATTGGGGCGGGCGCCTGCCCATGGCCCTGATTTACCCCAACAACTACCACGTCGGCATGTCGAGCCTGGGCTTGCAGTCGCTGTACGGCATCTTCAACGACTACGACGACGTGGTTTGCGAGCGGGCCTTCATGCCGGAGCCGGTGAGCCTCGAATCCGGCCGTGACCTGCGCGACTTCACCGTCCTGGGCTTCTCGTTCACGTACGAGCTCGACTATTTCAACTTCGTGCGTATGCTGCGGTCCGCGCACGTGGCGCCGCTGGCCGAGGACCGCACGAATGGCGACCCGCTGGTCATTGCCGGTGGGCCGGGCGTGTTCATGAACCCGGAGCCGATCGCGCCCTTCCTTGACGCCGTGGTCATTGGCGAGGCGGAGCCCGTCATCGGGCCCATGCTCGACGTCTTGCAGGAGTACCATCACGGCGCCGACCGGGCCGACGTGCTGGCCAAGCTGGCAGCCATTCCCGGTGTGTACGTGCCGGCCTTCTACCAATTCGAATACGAGCCGGACGGCGCCATTAAGCGCATCCTGGCGGAGGCGCCGATGCCGGTGCTACGCCAGACGGCGCACAACCTGAACAGCTTCTCGACCACATCCACCTTCAAGGCGCCCTCAACCGAGTTCGGGCACATGCACCTGGTGGAGATCGCCCGCGGCTGCCACTGGCGCTGCACCTTCTGCGTGGCCACCTATGGCTTCTTGCCAGTCCGCCAGCGCAGCTGCGAGCACGTCCTGGAGGATGCCCGCAAGGGCCTCGCCTGGAACGATCACATTGGCCTGGTCAGCGCCACCATCTCCGATCACACCGAGATCGACGACATCGCCACCGGCCTGCGCGAGATGGGCGTGAAGTTGTCGGTCAGCTCGATGCGTGTTCGGCCGCTGCCCGAAACGCTCATCCGCGCCGTCGCGGCAACAGGGACCAAGACACTGACGCTGGGCATCGAGAGCGGCTCGGAGCGGCTGCGGCACTATGTGGCCAAAGGCGTGAAGGACAAGGACGTGGCACCGGCCGTCGACCTGGCCGCCGACTGCGGCTTCCAGCGGCTGAAGGCCTACTACATGGTGGGTCTGCCGACGGAGACCCACGAAGACCTGGACATGCTGGTGGACCAGGCGCGCTTCATCAAGGAGCGCTTCGCCGCCAAGAGCGGCCGCCACGGCGCCGAGCTGGTGCTCAACGTAAGCTGTTTCGTGCCCAAGGCGCAAACGCCCATGCAGTGGGCGCCGCAAGCGACGCCGGCCGATCTGAAGGAGAGGCTAGCCTACGTTCGCTCCAAGCTCCAGCCCAAAGGCATCGACGTGCGCGGCGATAGCCCCCGCTGGGCGGCCCTGGAGGCGACCTTCTCGCGTGGCGACCGGCGCCAGGCTCCAGCTATCCTGGCCGCCAGCGAGGCCGAAGGCAACGCCGCCGTCGGCGCCTTCGAACGCGCGCTTCGCGAGCAGGGGCTGTCCAGCGACTACTACGCCCGCCGCCAGCGGGACTACGACGAGCGGCTGCCATGGGAAACCGTCAGCTTGCCCGGCGGGCCAAAGTATCTGCGCGCTCAAGACGTCAAGGCCACCAACCGCAATGAGCGTTTCCGAGAACTGGTCGCGACTTCGAGCTAGGGCCGACGCCGCGGCCCAACGGGCCGGCCGCCAGCCCGAAGAGGTGGCCATTGTGGCGGTCGCCAAGACATTTCCCGCACACATGGTGCGCGACGCATACGACCAAGGGCTGCGGGTGTTCGGCGAGAACTACATGCAGGAAGCGCTGAGCAAGATCGCCGAGCTGCCGGACGACATCGAATGGCACATGGTGGGCCACCTGCAAAGCAATAAGGCCAAGCAAGCAATAGGTCGGTTCGCCCTCATCCACTCGCTGGACTCGATCCACTTGGCGGAGGAACTGGACAAGCAGGCTGGCAAGCGAGGGGTGCGCCAGCGCGTGCTGCTGCAGGTCAACATCGCCGACGAGGACACCAAGTTTGGCTTCGAGCCAGCCCAGGTGGCCGATGCGGCAGGCGAGATCGCCGAGCTCGAGCACCTCGAGCCTCGGGGGCTTATGACCATCGGCCCACTGGAGAGCGCCCCCGAGGACACCCGCTGGGTGTTCCGGGAATTGCGCGGCTTGCGTGATAAGGTCCAGGCGCAGCTCCCCGGGCTCGACCTACGCGAACTGTCGATGGGCATGACCGGGGACTTCGAAGTCGCGATTGAGGAGGGGGCAACGCTCATCCGCGTGGGGCGAGCCATTTTCGGCGAGCGCCAGGCCGGCTGAGACCAGCTATGGATTTCAGTACCAGGGCGGCAATCGCCAACTTCATTTCTCTGCTTTTCAACATCCTGGCAATCGCGGTTTTCCTGCGGGCCATCATCACGTGGTTCCGGCTGGCGCCCGACAACCCCATCCAGGTCATCCTGGTGCAGGTGACGGAGCCCATCCTGGCGCCGCTGCGGCGCGTCATACCCTCACTCGGAATGTTCGATATCACGCCTTGGATCGCGATGATCCTGCTGCAATTCCTGGGGCAGCTGATCGCCAGTAACCTGTAGACATGATCAACGGCGGACTGGCTTAGATAATGGCTTCCCAGTCCACCGGGAAGGGCCGTTCGATCAGCACGTCTGGCTGGAGCGAGCACAAGAAGCCAATAGTGGTCAGGTTGCAGGCCACCACGCCTGGCACCGGGCTCTTGACGTCGACCCACGATGGCGTGAACGGGAAGGGCCTCGGGAACTCCACGAATGTGGAGTTCCTCATGGCTGGGAAGGTGAACCGCCCACGCTGCGGAGTGAGGTCAATGGCCACGGCCGACACTCTAAACCCTAGCCTGCTTCGGGGCGATTAGCTCA
>DATGVV010000327.1:0-2805 GCA_035299885.1 Chloroflexota bacterium
AGCGTGAGGCCAGTGAGAGCACCGCCGGCCACGAACCGGCCACGCGCCAGCAGCAGCACCGACACGCTCGCGAAGGCCAGCCCGGCCACGTCGCTCAGCGCCATGCCGGAGCTCAACCAGAACAGCGGCATGACCGCCAGCGGCAGGGCCGCCCAAGATGCCCCCAACTCGCGTCCTATGCCGTCCAGCGCCACCACGGCGACTGCTCCGCACACGGCGCTGAGCAGCGTCAGCGCCAGCTGATGATCGCTTACGACCAGGTCGAACAGCCGCGCCAGGAAGACGTAGACCGGGTAGCCAGGAGGCTGCGGCTGGTTCTGGCGCACGTCGAAATGGTCGATGGCACGCGCGAAGTTGAACGAGTCGAAATCGTCCAGCGAGATCGAGCGCGTGGCCACGTACAGCGCCAGCGTGGCGACAAACAGCGCGGCCGGAGCGACCGTCTTTGTCATTCCGAACAGCGTGAGGAATCCGGTCTCGGAGCCACGGATTCCTCGCTGCGCTCGGAATGACAAAGCGTCGAGCCCCCTCACGTCCGCTCGTAGTCCTGCCGGGCCACCACCAGGCCCCACACGCTGGCGGCGCCGGCCCGGAGCAGCGGCTCGGCGCAGGCCAGCAGCGTGCTGCCGGTAGTGCACACGTCGTCCACCAGCACGATGTGCCGGCCAACGACCAGCTCCGGGCGGGGGCAGGCGAATGCGCCCTTGACGTTGGCTTGCCGGCGGGATCGATCCAGCCCAACCTGCTCCTTGGTTTGGCGGACACGGCGGACAGCGTCGATCACCGGCGCTCCCAGCAGCCGGCTGAGCTCACGGGTCAGCAGCGCCGATTGGTTGTAGCCGCGCTCCCGCTCGCGCGAGACGTGCAGCGGCAGTGGCGCGATGACATCGGCGGGCGGCAGCGTCCGCGCCGTATCGCTCAGGAACTCCGCCAGCGGCTCAGCCAGGGCGCGCTGGCCGTTGTACTTCAGGCGGTGGACGGCTGTCCGGATTGCGCCCTCGTAGCGGCTGCAGGCCCGGATGCCCCCGATGCGCGGCCGCTCGCGGGCGCAGTCTTGGCAGCGATTGACGCCGCCGATCTCGCGGCCACAGCACTCACACAGCGGCGGCTCCATCCAGTGCACGGCCGCCGCGCAGCCGAAGCAGATCCACTGGCCGGCCAGGCCGCACTGGACGCATTTTCGGGGAAAGAGGACGTCGAGGACCGCCGTTGAGGCGGCGCGCCACAGCTCTCTAATCCGGATCCATCTTGATCCAGCCCTTGCGCAGGGCATAGACCACGGCCTGGGTGCGGTCGTTCACCGCCAGCTTACGGAGGATCGACGTGATGTGGTTCTTGACCGTCTGATCGCTGATCCCCAAGACGCGCGCGATCTCTTTGTTGCTGTTGCCCTTGGCGATGTAATCGAGCACTTCCACTTCGCGGGCCGACAGCGGCACGAACAGCGGCTCCGTGCCGGGCTCGCCCACCGCCAGCTCACGGAAGGACTTGAGCACGCGGGAGGCGAGCAGCGGCCGGGCCAGAACGTTGTCGTTGATCAGGTACTCGCCCTGACTCACGCGCCGAACGGCATCGACCAGCACGTTGGGATCGACGTCCTTGAGGAAGTAGGCCGCGGCGCCCAGCTTGATGGCGCGAAACAGGTCCTCCTCATCCTCCTGGTCGGTGATGATGATGACCCCGGTGCGCGGCTGGATGTGCTTGATGGAGCGCAGCACCTCGAGCCCGTTCATGACCGGCAGCGCCACGTCGATGAGCATCAAATCGGGGGTGGCGGTGCTGGCCGCGTCGACTGCCGCCTGGCCATCCGCCGCCTCGCCGACGACCGTCATATCGGCCTGGCTTTCGACCGTGGCCCGGATGCCTTGCCGGAACAGTGGATGGGCGTCCACGATGAAGACACTGATCTGCTCCACGGCGCCGCGAGTATATCATCGCCAAAGCATGCCGCTGTCGCAGTCCGCTCGCCTGCTACCGAGCGTGGATGAACTCCTCAAACGGCCTCCGCTGGCCAATGCCGAGGCCCAGCTGGGGCATGAGATCGCCGTCCGCGCCGCCCGCCAGGTACTTCAGAAGGCAAGGGACGTCATCCTGAGCGCAGCGAAGGACCTTCCCGGCGGCCGCAGCGGCGGAAGGTCCTTCGGCCGGCGGCCTCAGGATGACATAGAGGGCTTAGCCCATGACGCCGCCAAGCTCGCCTGGCAAACGGTCACTCCCAGTTTGCGAGGCGTGATCAACGCCACGGGCGTCGTCATCCACACCAACCTTGGGCGGGTGCCGCTGGGGGAGGCGGCGATCGACGCCATGGCCGGGTTGGCGCGGGGCTACACCAACCTGGAGCTCAGCCTGGCCAGCGGCGGACGCGGCGACCGCCAGGACCACATTCAGGACACGCTGCGCGAGGTGCTCGGCGTGGAGGCCGCCGTGGTGGTCAACAACAACGCCAGCGCGGTGCTGCTGGCTTTGACGGCGCTGGCCAAGGGCAAGGAAGTCATCGTCTCCCGTGGGCAGGCGGTGGAGATCGGCGGCGGCTTTCGCATCCCCGATGTGATGCGCCGCAGCGGCGCCCGTCTGGCGGAGGTGGGCACCACCAACCGCACCTACCTGCGCGACTACGAGGACGCCATCACCGACCGTACTGCCGCGCTCATGCGCGTCCACTCCAGCAACTTCCGGGTGATCGGCTTCACCAACACGGTCGAGATCGAGGACATGGCCGAGCTCGCTCGCCAGCGCGGCCTGCTGGTCATCGACGACCTGGGCAGCGGATCGCTCATCGACACGGCCCAGTTCGGACTCATGCGG
>DATGVV010000328.1:0-4983 GCA_035299885.1 Chloroflexota bacterium
CTTGCAAATAGGCCTTGATGCCTTCGATGTCCTCGATAACGTGGCCGTCGCCGTCGATTATCCGCTCCATGCCATGCACTGCCATGCCGAAACCCCCGTGGCTTACTCGAACTGCACGCTGCTGGGCGCAATCCCAGTCAGCTCGCGCCTGGACCGGATGTAGGCCAGCGGATCCTCTTCGGGACTGTCCACCATGCCGCCGGTATGAGTGAAGAACGCCTGCCGCTCGCGTGGGACGTTCAGCATCGGATTGTTCTTGGCCGGATCGCGGATGACGCCCATCGGATCCTCCCCCCGCCCAACCTTCTCGAGCTGCTCCTGCAGCAGCTTGCGGAACAGGATCAAGCCGCGATCGGTGGTCCCCAGCCGCTCGGCGGTGCGGTCGGCGATGGCGCCCTGAGTTGCCCACGCCATCATGTCCTGGCCCAGAACGGTGTCCACCACGTAGCTGCCATCCTCGTGTTTAGCAGGGACTTCGTAAAAGGGGATAGTCTCCTGCGGCGGCTCGTCGGCTCCACGCAGGGCGGTGAAATAGTGGTACACGATGAGGTGCGTGTCGTCGACCGGCACGCGGTACTCGAAGCGGGGACCGAGTTCGCCGCCCAGGGCCAGCGTGTTGGGGAAGATCAGCGGGTGCCCGACGAGCCACTCCTCCGATGTTTCCGGGTCCTCACCTTCGAGCAACCGGCGCTTCATGATGCCGAACTCCCACACGTCGAAGGCGATGTCCAGATGGCGGCGTGGTTTGGCCGCCGGAGGCTTGTCCTGCTTCTTCATGACGTAGTTCATGTAGCGGGTGTGCAGGAACTCCAGGTGGTAGGGGTCCATGGTGTTCTCGGCCGCCTGCAGCCAGTTAATAGGCAGATGAGTCATGCCTATCTCGCGCTTAAGGTCGTCGCGGACCAGGAGATCCCAGCGCGGCAGCAGCGGCGCCGGCTTTGGTCCGAGGTAGGCGAAGATCAGGCCGCCCGTCTCCTCGACCGGATAGCCGGCGATGCAGACACGCTCCTTGAAGGTGCTGTCCGCTGGCTCGCCGGGCGTGTCGTTGCACTGGCCCGTAGGGCCGTAGCGCCAGCCGTGGTA
Source organism: Chloroflexota bacterium (assembly GCA_035299885.1). Lineage (GTDB taxonomy): Bacteria > Chloroflexota > JAJPGV01 > JAJPGV01 > JAJPGV01 > DATGVV01. Next base: position 1,084 of record DATGVV010000328.1, read on the forward strand.
CGCACAGCGTAGGCCTTCTTCCTCCGGAATTCCGTACACCAACGAAGCGCCCCGATGGGCGCAGCGCTTCGCTACGAGGCCCAGCTTGCCCCCTTCGGTGCGGTACAGCGCCAGGTCCTCGCCCAGCAGCCGCACTGCGATAACGCTGTCCGGCTCCAGCTGGCCGCCGACGGCAACCGGCCACCAGTACCGCCGCAGCAGCTCGCCGCCGGGCGTACCATGACCGGTTTGGGTGAGGCGTTGGTTCATCTGCGCGCTGAGCATCGGCTACTCCTTTTCCCAGGCGCGAGCGCGTGTGCGCCCGCTCACTTCTATGCTACACTGCCAATCAACATTGTCAATCAATTATGCAAGTGAGGTGAGCGGCGCAGCGGAGGGCGAAGCCACCCCCAGCCGCTTCGAGCGGGCGTATCGATGCCTGCGGGAGGCCATTACCAGTGGCACCTACCGGCCCAATCAGCGGCTCACCGAAACCGAGCTGGCCGGCGCTTTGGGCGTCAGCCGGCCGACCGTCAGAGCCATCCTGATCCGGCTGGAGCAGGATGGGCTGGTGGTCATCGAGCCCAACCGCGGCGCTTCGGTTCGGTCGTTCGACCTTCCGGAAGCGCTGCGGACGCTTCGTCTGCGCGAGGTTCTGGAAGGCCTTGCCGCCTCACTCGCAGCCGAGCTGGCCACGCCGGAAGAGCTCACGGCGATGTCGGACGTGGTCGATGAGATGGAACACCTGGTCAAAGCTGGCGACCTGCTCGCCTATTCGTCGCTCAACGCCAAGCTGCACCGGACCATCGTCAAGTCCGCACGCGACGAGCGCATCGAGAAGCTTCTGGCTTCGCTCAATTATGCCCTCATCCGTTACCAGTACCGGACCGTGCTGGTGCCTGGCCGCAAGGATGAATCACTCGCCGAGCATCGCGAGATCGTGCGCCGGCTGCAGGCGCGCGACTGCCACGGCGTGGAACAAGCCATGCGCAAGCACATCAGCCACGTGCGGGCAACGCTGGAGCAAAGCGCCGAATTGCTGGCCTGAGTGGTTCCGCCTATCGCAGCCAGGGCGACTCGCGGAGCTGACGCTCGATAGCGCCGGCCATACGAGCTGTCGCGTCCTCGAACAGCTTCTGGCCGTGTTCGGTGCTTGCGGCCGCCGGATCGCCAAGATAACCACGCGGCGTCTTGTGCCGGCCGTTTTCCCAGCCCTTGCGCCATTCCGCTAAGTCGTCCGGACCGTAATTAGTCGGTTCGAGCGTGGGCACCACGTCCGCCCGCAGGATCTCGGGGAACAGGTGACCGAATACCGACGTCTCCTCCTTGCCGGCGTGGACGTCGACATACTGCGAAGGCTCGTGCGGGCCGTCCTTAGTCAGCAGGACGTGCGGCTCTTGACCGCTCAGCCCGAGCCTCTTGGCCATGCTTTCGCTGAGAATCACGAAGCCGCGCATGCCGGTCGTCCCGCGCGCGTCGGCAACGCCCTCGAGGATCACCTGGTTGTGCCGGCGCTCGCCGTGGCCGGTGATGATGTATGTCGCGTTGAAGCCATCCTTGCGCAGCGACATGAAGGTGTCCTCGATGATGGCCTTCAGCGTCGATGGCCGCACGCTGATTGAGCCGGCGAACGAACTGGTGGCCTCGTTGATGCCCCAGTACAGCGGCGGCGCCACGATAGCCGGCAAAGCGCGCTCCGACAGCAGCTCGGCCACGCGCCGGAAGATGGCATACGAGTTGTAAATGTCGACTCCGAGGGGCATGTGCGGCCCGTGCTCCTCGATGACGCCCAAGGGCCACAGCACCGCGGCCTCGGCCTGGGCGGCGCGTTCCACTTCCTCCCAGGTCTGGTCCACCATTGTGCCCGCGAAGATGGAATAACCGGCTTTGTCATGAGCCATGGCTAGTCTAGTTCGGCACTACCACGGGCTTGACCTCCCGAAATTCAGCCATCGCCTGCAGTGCCTCCGTCACGTGGTTTAGCTGATAGGTGCCGGTGATCATCTGGTCGAAGGTGAACTCCTTGCGGCGGGTGGCGAGAAAGTTCACCGCTTCGTAGAAGTGCCTCCCTTCGGCCATGACGATCCCCAGCACGTCCACGTACTTGCCAGTGAATATTCCGCCTGGGATGCTGATCGTCCCGCCGGTAGCGCCGATCGACACCAGGCGCCCACCCCGCCGCACGAGGTCGAGGCCTTCCACAATGGCGGGCGATCCGGCGCATTGCAGTACGACGTCTGGCCCGCGGCCGCTGGTCTGATCCAGCACCCACTGCTTGCGCCGGGCGGCATCGGGCTCGGCCTCGAGGTCCAGCGAAGCGTCCACGCCAAAACCCCTGGCCACGTTGAGCCTCTCGGCCGGTGCGCCAATCATCACCACCGTACTGGCGCCGCGGTCGCGGGCCACTGCCGCGGCGTACAGCCCCACCGGCCCCGCGCCCTGCACCAGCACAGTCTCATGGCTGCCCAACCTTCCCAGCTTCTCGAAACCGTGCATGATCGTGCGTAAGGCACAGGCAGCCGAAGCTGCCAGCGGCGACGAAACTTCGTCCGGCACCCGGATGATGTCGCAGCCGGGCGGAAAGTAGTGGTGCTGAGCGCAGCCTCCAAGGAGGTAGGGCGCCTTGTCAGAGCGCACCCGGCCGTACGGAACGACGTGCGGGCACAGCACCGCCTGACGCGCCACCGTGCAGTAGTAGCAATGGCCACAGAACGGGTAGGTGGCAATGATCCGGTCGCCGACCTTCAGGGGCTGGTCGAGCAGATCGGTGCGCCTGCCGCCGATCTCGACGATGGTGCCGCACGTCTCGTGGCCGGGAATGTAGGGCGTACCATCCGGCAGCGCCGAAACGCCCTCCCAGACATGCACGTCGGTGCCGCACAGCGTGGCCGCCTCCACCTTGACCAGCACGCCACCTGGCTCGATGTCTGGAAAGGGTACCTGCTGCACTTCCAGCGGCTCGTGCACGGTGGCGACCACAGCGGCCAGGCTGTACGCCATCAGGCCACTATCATGCGGGCACTTCTTTCTTCACGCGTACGATGGCCAGTGGATCGTCGCCGAGCTGCTCGGCGTTGGCCACCATGCCGCCCGTGTGCGTGAAGAAGGCGTCGCGCTCGCGCGGGATGGAGATCATCGGCGTGTTCTTGGCTGGGTCGCGAATAACGCCCAGCGGGTCCTCGCCGCGCTCCATTTTGTGGATCTGCTCCTCCAGAAGTTTGCGGTAGAGGATGACGCCACGATCGGTCGTGCCCAGCCGCTCAGCGCCGCGGTCCGGGATGGCCCCTTGCGTTACACAGGCCATGAAGTCCGTGCCCAGCACCGTCTCGACGATGAACCGTCCGTCGTCATGCTTGTAGGGGATCTCATAGTGCTTTGCCGGCTGGGGCCGTGGCTCGTCGGTGCCGTACGGCGCGGAGAAAACGGAATACACGCGCAAGTGGGTGTCATCAAGGGGGACGCGATAACCGAGTCGCGGCCGCTCGCCGCCCAGGGCCAGCGTGTTGGGGAACAGCAGCGGGTGGCCCACCAACCACTCCTCCGACGTCTCCGGATCGTCGCCCTCGAGCAGCCGGCGCTTCATGATCCCGTATTCCCACACGTCGAAGGCGATGTCCAGGTGGCGCCGCTCCTGCGCGATCTTGGGTTTGCCCTGCTTCTTCATAACGTAGTTCATGTAGCGGGTGTGCAGGTAGTCCAGGTGATAGGGGTCCATCTGGTTCTCGGCGAGGGTCAGCCAGTTGATGGGCAGCTCGGTGATGCCCACTTCCCGCTTGAGGTCGTCGCGCGCCAGAACGTCCCAGCGCGGCAGGAGCGGCGCCGGCTTGGGCCCGAGGTAGGCGAAGATCAGCCCGCCAAGCTCCTCTACCGGATAGCCGGCGATGCACACGCGGCCCTTGAACGTGCTGTCCGCCGGCTCGC
>DATGVV010000329.1:0-5981 GCA_035299885.1 Chloroflexota bacterium
TCTGCATCTCGATTGTCAAGTTGCGATCGGCGAATCCGTGGGTGGCTTCCGCCATCCAGACCGGCATGTTTTGGGCAACCGGGGCGGTGTACACAACAGTCAGCTTGAGACCGCCAGTACTTTTCGAAGCTGACGCAACTGCTGACGCAGCCGGCTTGCCGGATGCCGCGCTCGCTGCCGCCGAACTCGCGGCCGGTGGGATGGAAGAGTTAGCACCGCCGCAGGCGACCAGCGCCGCGCTCGCGCTAGCCGTGCAGGCCAGACGTAGGAAGCCTCTGCGAGTTATTGGGACGCCATCATATCGCCGGCCGATCCAGCCGAACGTTGGCCTCGTGTTCATGTTGTGCCCATGGTAAGGGAACTTCGTGTAATAGGGTTGGACGACACGCTGGGCATCGCGGCCTCTGGACATGTCATTTAACCCATGAGCTTGCCAGGCAACGTGCGACAAAGTTGCCGCCCCCGGGCTCGCTGATTTGGCAGCTAACGCTGCTTGTAACGCAAGACTTTGCCGCTAATCGGGATTCCGGCAAATGGCTCGTCGATTATCCGTAAGGCACCGGGGCTGTGCGACGCACCTGCGTGCCGCGCTAGCTCCTAGACCGGCCGCGTATATCCCCACCGCCCGGTTGCCGTCCCGGCGCTGCCGGACGATGCCTGCAGGCCGGAGGTTGGCCAGTGGCCGGTTCCTCCCACCAGCAAACCCGGCTTCAAAACTATCCCACGAGATAGCCTCTGCTGACCCCGGCGACTAGCGCTATCGAAGGAATTTTGCCAGTTGAAAAAATCTTTTGAACATTCGTGTCGATCCCGACGTTTCTCGTTCGACGCGTTAGTAGCAGGCGGATAGGAACCGTCTCAGAAGACGAAAAGGAGAGATATCCCCATGGCAATCACCCTCACCGCGAAAGCCCAGACGGCACCCCTGACGGCCGTTCAGTCACTACAAACCAGGTTCCGCGCCAACCGACGGGCGAGCGGCGCGCTGTGGACAGTGCAGGTGCTGGTGGCGCTCGTCTTCTTGATGGCCGGTGGCAGCAAGGTGCTCATGCCGGCGGACATGCTAGCGGCCGTATCGCCGGTCCCCGTCCTGTTCTTGCGGCTGCTTGGCTCTGCCGAGCTCGCCGGCGTCGCTGGCTTGATCCTGCCCGCGGCGCTCCGAATTCGCCCGGTTCTCACTCCCATCGCGGCCGCCTGTTTGTCCGTGGTCGTCGTTGGCGCAACGGTAGTCACAGTAGCTGGCGGCGACGTGGCTGGCGCGGCTCTGCCATTCATCACTCTGCTGTTCACCGTGTTCGTGACCTACGGCCGGCTTCGGCTCGCGCCGGTAGCGTCGCGGCCTGCCAGCAAGTAGCCCGAGTAATTTTTCCAGCGCCGACGGGGCAAGAAGTGAAGATCTCGATTTGCCCCGCTCTCGTTGGACCTAACACTAGCGCCGGCTAAGGCCGGAGACCCGAAACACAAAGTCCGGAGGAGATTTCAGATGCGATTCATGTTGATGGTCAAGGCGACCAAAGACAGCGAAGCCGGGGTACTACCACCCAGGAGCAGCTAGCTGGAATGGGCAAGTTCAATGAGGAACTCGCCAATGCGGGAGTGCTGCTGGCAGGGGAGGGTTTGCAAGCCAGCTCCAAGGGTGCTCGAATGAAGTTCGAAGGCGCCAGGCGAACCGTGATCGGCGGGCCATTCTCGGAGACCAAGGAGCTGATCGCCGGCTTCTGGCTGATCCAGGTGAAGTCGAAGGAAGAGGCTATCGAGTGGGTGAGGCGTGTTCCCACCGAAGGCCTGGGGCCGGAGGGCGAGATCGAGATCCGGCAGGTGTTCGAGGCGGAGGATTTCGGTGACAACTTCACGCCGGAGCTGCGCGAGCAGGAGAGGCAGCTTGGCGCACGGCTCTCGGGTACCGGCCTAGGCAGCTACTCCGAGAACTCGAAGCCGTAAGTCCGGTCTGGAAACGGGAGAACGACCGCATGTGGAGCGCCGTCATGAGCTTCCCTCAGCCGACCTTACTGCTGAGGCTTGCGATCAATCAGGGCGTCCACGTCGCTCCTGAGTACCAGTGCAGGACCATTCGGCCCATTCCCCGGCAACCTGTATATCCGGCCATCTAGATAGCGCGGCACCAGGTACGGCCAGTCCCGCCGGGCATAGCCCAACGTCGGCTGTGGCATAAACTGCACGTCTCCACGCTCTGCGACGTGATCATCGGCCGCCACCGTCACTCCAGCTTGCTGATGACCTCGAATCGCGACATTGCCGAATGGGTCGCCCTGTTCACGACCCTATCCTGGGCCAACTCCGCACTGGACCGCCTGGCCCATCGCAGTCACCAGGTCTGGACGTGACCAAGGGCATCGGCCTGGTGCAGTCCCGCGGCGGTGAGGTGATCGAGATCCGCCCCGGTGACGTGATCTACACGCCACCGGGTGAGGAGCACTGGCACGGCCCGGCGCCCGACCATTTCATGACGCATCTCGCGACGTGGGAGGTCGACGACCAAGGCGACAGCACTACCTAGGGCGCCCGTGTCAGGACGAGGAATACCGGGCGGCGCCCCTTCCTCAACCAGATTCTCGCTCGCATCGGCGCACAAGGCCAACCTTACGGCCGTTCCACGCCAAAAGTCCGCCTGGCCGCTGGTCGAGCGAAGGCATCCATAAAATGGCGGGCGAGCGGAACAAACGCCGGCCAGTCTGGATGTTTGCGCCCGACGTGTAGCACGTGGCGCAGCATGATGCCCTGCAATCGATTCGAGTATTCGAAGCGCGGTGGGTGGGGCCCCATCGGAATCGACTCCGTAAATTCAAAAAGTTCGAACTGCCACTGACCGGCACCCCAAACACTCAGTGCAACGAAGCGTCTCGGCTCATGTCGCCAGCACGACTCGCCAGATGCCGTCAACACCATTGCCGCTCGTGTCTCCCGGCTTGCTGTCCTTGCTGTAGGTGTACAGCGGCAAACGATTCCGCGTTAGTTGCTTCTTGCCGTCGGTGCGGGTCATGACGTCGAGTACGCCGGTCATGCCAGGCGGGCCGAATGACGGGCCAAACGCGATCAACGGTGGCCACAGCAGCGCGCATTGGTCATTACAGGTACTTACGTCCGGGGTGTCGTTGCCGTTGATATAGAGGGTGAAACCCCGGGGGTCAGCCAGGATCTTGCCGAACTGCCCGTTATTTTCGATCTGCACGGTCGTCGGGGGCGACGCAGCGCTCGCGGATGCGGCACCCGGTGACGAACTTACCGGAGCACTGGCCGAGCTCGAGGCAGCGGGCTTGGCCGAAGCAGCGCCGGATGTGACTGGCACAGCCGCGGCGGAGCCGGAAACGCTGGGGCTTGCACTTGCGCTGGCGACCGCGGCCGAGCTGACAAGACTGGTGCTTGGGGCCGCCACGCTGGACGCTGGGGCTGGCGGCGCCGCAGTGCTGGCGGAGGGTGCAGTCGAAACCGTCGCTCCACAAGCGGCCAACCCTAACCCAAGAAAGGTTCCGAGGATGGGGTTGGAAAGGGTAGACCGGAACATCGCAAACACCTCCATTTGCCAGGATGCCGAACTCAGTAAGGTCTCCCGCTCTTTACCTCTTGCTCGGTGCTAGCAGAAGGAGTGCCACGGCAGGCACAACTGACTGCGAGTGATCAAAAATCCGACCGTCAAACAGCGCCACCCACTCTGCAACGTCTCGATTCGAGGTGATGATCAGGCTGGAATGACGGTGTCGCCCGATGATGACGTCGTACACTGTCCGAGGACTGCTAAGCGGTGAGCTTGTGCAGGCCGAAGTCGTCGATCGCCAACGGCCGGCGCGACGAAGCGGCGCAGCTCACGGTCAAAGCTGTAGTCAGCCCGGGCTGCGGCGAGCTGTTTGAGCATGGTGTCGGCACGGGTGTTTACAGCGAGCTTCCCGGTCTGTAATCCATCAAATGGTGGGCTAAAACCAGACATCGACATTTCACAGTCGAGTGCGTCTGCTACGAAGTCGTTGTTAATAAGCGCGACATCGAACCAAATGGCGGTAAGTCCTGTCCATTCACGTGGTGTTCGTGAACCTGATGTCGCAATAAGCATTAAAAGTTAGAGCTGGTCCGTTACTCAGGACCCATACAGCGCCCGCTGTCGCGGCAGATAGACCACTGCTGCAAGGCCGCCACCGCCACTAGGGCCGCAGCGATCTTTGGGATGATTGCGCCGGATAGTGAATGGGCTTTTGTGGCTAGCACCAGCCATTCCCTAACTACCTACCGGTTGGGAGCCTCACCGGCGGCGCTGGTGGACCAAGGTCGCCACCTTACGGAGAAGGGCGATCGACTGGATCGCCGAATTACTGCCAGCGCGTTGTGTCTCGCCTACGATGAGAAGCTGGGCCTGCAAGCGATTGGCATCACAGCCCCTGATCGACCGTCAGCCCCGGGCGCGTCTCGTCCGCGCCAGCGGGGGAATGTCAGGCCGGTCTGTCGCGCTGCATGGCCGCGCCAATAATCCGAAGGGCGCGGTCCTCCCTGTCGTCTGGCGTCGTGTCAGTCCAGTGTTCGATCTCGCTCCGCGTACGCTGCGCCCAGCGTTCGACCAGCAAGCCGTAGTCGGTCAGGAAATCGAAGACAAACGCCCTAACATGCGCATGGTGTTGAAACGGCGCTTGGCCGTGAAGATATTCCTGGCCGATGCGCGGTCTCACGGCGTGCACCAGCTCCTCCACGTCCAGCCTCGCCTGTTCGACCGCGGCCAGCAGCTGATCTTTGGTGCCTAGCGGCGCCAGCAACACCCGCAGCAAGGCCTCGAATTCCAGCGTGATGCTGCGCGGCCGCCGGTCGAGCCACTCCAGTAGCGCGGCGCGACCTTCCGGCGTTATGGAATAGGTCACCCGCGGCCGGCGGCCCACCCGATCGCGCGTTGCCTGCGCCAGACCTCGCTCGGCCAGCCGGCGGGCTTCGGTGTAGATCTGACTTTCCGCGCGCGGCCAGAAGTAGCGCAGGTTTCGGCCTATCTCCCGCGCCAGCTCATAGGTATTCCAGGGCCGCAAGGCAAGCTGGCCGAGCAGCGCATAGGACGTTGTACTTAGGTTGCTCACGTCTTGACAATACCTCTAATCGAGGTATGATGCCGATACCTCGATTAGAGGTATTAACAGACAAGGAGCAGAGTATGGCCACGGCGTTCCTTTTCGAGCTTCCGGGAGTCACGCGCGAGCAGTACGAGGCGCTCATGCGCGACCTCGACCTGGGCGGTAAGCCCGCCGCAGGTAACCTCTTTCACGTCGCCGGGCCCGCGGAGGGCGGATGGTGGGCGCTGGACGTCTGGGAGTCGCCGGAGCGGCTGCAGCAGTACGTGGACGAAAAGCTTGGGGCGGCCATGCAGCGTCACAACTTCCCTCCGGTCCAGCCGAAGATGATGGCCGTGGAGAACGTGCTCAAAGGCTGAGCACCGCTCCGACCAGGCGACAATCGCTGAGGGCTGAGCGCGCCGCGAACTGAGCTTCGATTTGGCGCGCTGTGACTTCTCATGCTGTCATCTGGTGATCCAGAGCCGAAACAGCTCGACCAGCCTCAGCAGGCCGCTTAGAAGATCAGCTTAGGCGAAATGCAGCGAGCGCTGCAGCCAGCAACACCACGCTCCACAAGAGCGCTCGGAGGGCTTGCTCCAAAGGCTCAGCCGTTCGATGTCTTCGGCAGTCTCTCCGCCGGTCGACGCCTTCTTCACGGGCTCCAGATTACGGTTGCCGACGGAGATCGGTCAATTCATCTAATCGATGTCTCGACCGAGCCGGGTGGGTCTGAGCGTGGGCGGTTAGGAACCTGATTGGCACATGATTGGCACAAGCAACCGGGAGATGGGCTATTTCGAGATGCCATGAAAGCCGCTGGCACATGATGCAGCGGGACAGAGATGTGTCCCAAACATCGACAGCCAGGAAGGAGCCGACATGGACTACTACGGGTTGGATGTCCACAAGCGCTACACCGTGTACACACGGCTGGACGAGCGT
>DATGVV010000330.1:0-3347 GCA_035299885.1 Chloroflexota bacterium
CACCCCAAGTTACCAACGCCGCTTCGGCGGCAATGAGGAGTACGCCGAAGGTCAGCAGCACCTGAGGCATCTCTTCCTCTTTTGAGAAGCGCCGCAGGAAGAAGCCATACAAGAACGCGCCGCCCAAGCCCATGGACAGCGCGGCGGCCAGCAGCGCCACCCAGAAGTTGGCTGTCCGCGTCCAGACCGCAAGACCGATGTAGCCGCCCAGCAGGTAGAACGAGGCGTGCGCCATATTCAGCACCCTCATGAGCCCGAAGGTGATCGATAGGCCGGCGCTCAGCAGGAACAGGACCATGGCCAGCGACAGCGCGTCCAGACCCGCCAGCCCCAGCGTGTCCACCGACCTCCTACCCCCCTGTCACGCCGCCTAACCGGTGCTTTAGGAGAGCCCTAGCCTTTCCATTCCGCGGGCTGCGGGCAGGGGATGGAAGCGTCCGGGAAGTCTTTGATCATGGACGTCTGCGCCACGCCACCCGAAGCCTTGATCTCCTTCAGGAAGATCGATCGCACGGCATTACCGCACTTGTCGAAGGTGATCGTGCCAAACGGTGTTTTCAGTGGCTCACGCAGCGTTTCGACCACCTTCTTGCGGTCGGAAAAGTTGCCTTTGAGCGAGTCTGCTGCCTGCTTAACCTGGAGATAGGTCAAATAGGCCTTGGTGGCATAGCCAGGCGGCACGCCGAACTTCTGCTTGAAGGCGGTGGCGAACTTCTGATAATCCGCGTTCGGGTAGTCGGGTGGGGGCATCTCGTTGTAGACGTACATGCCAGCGCCAGCCGCTAACGCCGCCGGATCATCGTCATCGCTGGCGAAGGCCGTCGGGAAGGCGATCAGCTTCACTTTGCTCTTGAGCCCGAAGTCGGTGGCCTGCTGCATGAAACGGCCAGCGTCGGCCGCCCACAGCGCACCGGTAACCAGCACGTCCTGGCCTGCCGGGATTTGCGAGATGACCGGCCCGAAATCGGCGTTGCCGATCGGCACCCAGAACTGCTTGGCGACCTGAATGTTGCCGGCCGGCAGGACCTTCTGCACCTCGCCGTTGACGAAGTCGCGTCCGGCAGCGTAATCGAGCCCGATGGTTACCGCCCGCTTGATGCCCTGGTCGGCATAGTATTTCCCGATGCTCGGCAACGCGTGATGCCAGGACGTCGCCACCGAGCGCACGGCGTTGTCGCCAGGGTAGTACTGAACGGTGCCGATCTCCCACATGACGAACACCATCGGCTGGTCGTTCATCCATTTTTGAGCGCTGGACGCTACGCCACTATTGATTGGGCCGAGGATGAGGTCCACTTTCTCAGCCTCGATCAAGCGGCGCCCCTCGCTCTGGAACACGTCTACCTTGGCCTGATCCTCGGTCCGAAAGAAGCGCACCGGCCGGCCGCCAAGCTGGTTGCCATCCTGCTGGGCCAACCATTCAATCGTGTCCGCGATGCGGACGCCGTTGGCTCCGAACGGGCCGGTGAATTCGGCCACGATGCCGATCTTGAGAGGGTTGGTTGCACCGGCGGCGCCGGCGCTGGCCGAGACGGCCGGGGAGGCCGCGGCGGACGACGGAGGCGGCGAAGAGCCCGGCGCTGCGGCGCCTCCGCAGGCGGCTAACACGAGCGCCACCGGGACAACGAAGCTGGACAGCAGTTTCATGGACAGGTCTCCTTCGTTCGAATAGAGTGTCCCTCGGAGGCCAGCATTGTATCAGCGGCATGCATCCGCGGAAAGGAACACGGAATGGCCACTTCGCAGGCGAGCTATCTCAACGCCGATACGTCCTTCATCACATTTGGAGATCGAGTCCAGGGCTTCCTGACGCGGCCCACGATCGGGAAGGGGCCGTTTCCAGGGGTAGTCCTGTATCACGAGCGTTACGGGCTGGTCCAGCACACCCTCGATCTCGCCGCCAAGTTCGCGCTGTATGGCCACGTGGCTCTGGCACCCGATCTGTTCTCGCGCTGGGAGGGCGACAAGGAGGCCCTGAATCGCGGTGACTTCATGGTCCCGATCTCGGACGCCGACATCAAGTCGTATGGGAACGACTGCCTCGATTTCTTGCTGGCCGATTCGCAGGTGGACTCGAATCGCATCGCGGCCATGGGCGTGTGCCAGAGTGGCGATTACCCGCTGCTGTTGAACAGTGTCCGTCAGGTAGCGGCCAACATCGTTGTGTACGGCGGGGCGCAGGGATCGGTGTGGGAAGTAAACAGCCTCCGCGAGGAGCCCTACGAGAGGATTCTCGCCCGGGTTTCGGCACCGATCCTGGGCATTTGGGGAGAGGACGACTTTGTGGTCTCGGTAGACGATGTGCTGAAGCTGCGGGGCGTCCTCGAGCGCGAGCGCAAGACCTATGAGTTCGTGCTCTTCCGGGACATGCCGCACGGGTGGCTCAACTCCACGATGCCTGGCCGCTACCGGCCGCGGGAGACCGATCAAGCCTGGAAGCTCATCATGGATTTCCTGGATCGGGCATACGCCGGTGAGTTTTCGTCCGACCGAGCCATCTGGCGCTTCGAGTCGAACATCGCGCGATCCTATGACTTCACGAGAAAGGTCCGACTAGCGTGAGTTGCAAGGTCGGCTCAGGTTAGTTTTGCCGGCGCAAAGCCATAGAGCCGCACGCAGTTGTCCCACAGAATTTTCTGCTTTGACTCGAGGCTGACTCCGGGAAGCTCGAGAAAGGTGTCGATGCCGTGTGGGAAAGGGCCATCGGCATGCGGATAGTCGGTGGAAACGACGATATTGTCGTCGCCGATTTCGTCGATCACTACTCTCAGCAGCGCCTCGTCCACATCCGTTCCGATGAAGCACTGCCGCTTGAAATACTCGCTTGGTAGAGCGTGCAAACTCTGACGCTCACCACCGCCGTACTTGTGCCACTGGTCGTCCAGCCGCTCCAGCCACCACGGCAGCCAGCCACAGTTACCTTCGAGAAAGCCGACACGTAGGGCCGGAAATCGCTCCAGCACCCCACCTGTTGTCAAGGCGCCCAGAGCCAGCATGAGCTCCAGCGAGAACGCCGCGGAATGGTTGAGGGTGCGGTAGTTGGGGTGGCCAACAAAGCGATTCGAGACGTAATCAGCGCTGGCGGCGCCGCTGGTGCCGTGGATCAGCAGAGGCACGCCCAGGCGCTCGATCTCGGTCCACACTACATCACACTCGGGGGCGTGCAGATTGCGTCCGTTGACGGGCATTGGCAAGAGCACCACGCCCACGTGTCCGTCGTCGACGGCGCGCCGGGCTTCCGCGGCCGCCAATTCCGGATCGTGGAGCGAGACAATTGCTGCTGGTTTCAGGCGGGCGCGATCGGCCGCGCAGTAATCAGACAGCCAACGGTTGAATGCCTTGGACAG
>DATGVV010000331.1:0-2413 GCA_035299885.1 Chloroflexota bacterium
CCCCCTCAAGGCGCTGAACAACGACATCCAGCGCAACCTCGAGGAGCCCCTGGCGGGCATCCGCGCCGCGGCGCGGGAGCTCGGCATCGAGACGCCGGACATCAGCGTGGACGTCCGCACCGGCGATACGCCCAACAGCCTCCGCCAGCGGCAGGTCCGGCGCCCGCCGCAGGTGTTCATCACCACACCGGAGTCGCTGTACCTGCTGCTGACGGCGCGCAAGAGCCAGGGCATGTTCCAGGGCCTGCGCTACGTCATCGTGGATGAGATCCACGCCGTCGCCAGCACCAAGCGCGGCGTCCACCTGGCACTTTCTCTCGAGCGCCTCGAGGAGGCGCTCCGCGTCTCTGACCCTTCGTTCGTGCGTATCGGACTTTCGGCCACGCAGCGCCCGCTGGAGCTGGTGGCCCGGCTGCTGGGCGGCTACGGCGACGACGGCCAGGCCCGGCCGGTCAGCATCGTGCAGGCGCACCAGGACAAGCGCATCGAGATCGACCTGACGTACCCCTTCGCCAGCCGCGACGAGGACACCGACTTCATGCACCATGCGGCGCGCATCGTTCTGGACGAGTCCAGCCGGTATCGCTCGACGCTGGTCTTCTGCAACGCCCGGCACGTGACCGAGCGCCTGAGCGAAGTCCTGAACCAGGAGGCCGGCCGGCAGGTGGCTGTGGCGCATCATGGCTCCCTGGCCCGGGAGCGGCGGCTGGAGATCGAGCAGGCCCTCAAGAGCGGTGAGCTGCCGCTGCTGATCGCGACCTCCAGCCTGGAACTGGGCATCGACGTGGGCAGCGTCGACCTGGTCATCCAGCTGGGCTCCACCAAGAGCGTCAGCCGCGCGCTGCAGCGGGTCGGCCGCGCCGGCCACCAGGTGGGCGCCGTCAGCCGCGGCAAGATCGTGGCCCAGCACCCGTCGGATTTGCTGGATGCGGCCGCCTGTGTGCGCGGCGTGCGCCGGCGCAACATCGAGCCGACGCACGTGCCGCAAGCCTGCCTGGACGTGCTGGCCCAGCAGATCGTGGCCATGGCCGCCGCCAGCCCGTGCACCGCCGACGACATGCTGCGCATCGCGCGCCGCGCCCACCCCTTCCGCCAGCTCTCGCGCGATCAGCTGGAGAACGTCCTGGCGATGCTGGCCGGGCGCTACACCGACGTCCGGTTCGAGGGCCTCAAGCCTCGCCTCGAATGGGATGCCGCGACCGGCGACGTCCGGCCGCTGCCCGGCGCCTTACGGTTGGCCGTGATCAACGGCGGCACCATTCCCGACCGCGGCTACATGTCCGTCGAGCTCATGCCCGGCGCCGAGGGCCAGCCTGGCAAGAAGCTGGGCGAGCTGGACGAGGAGTTCGCCGCGGAGCTGTACGTCGGCGGCCGGCCGGCCTTCTCGCTGGGCACCAGCGTGTGGGGCGTGGAGGCCATCGAGCGCGACCGCGTGCTGGTCCGTCCCGCACCCGGCGAGCCGTACCAGATCCCCTTCTGGCGCGGCGACCGCCTGGGCCGGACGATCGATTACGGCGCCCCGCAGCTGGCCCGCGACATCGCGGCCCGCCTGCGGCTGCCGGAGACCGAGGCCGCTGGCTGGCTGCAGCAGGAGTGCTGCTTGGACTCGGCGTCCGCGCTGGCGCTGCTCGATTACGTCCGCCGCCAGGAGGAGGCCACAGCCCAAGTGCCGACCGACCGCGAGATGGTGGTCGAGGCCTTCCAAGACGAGATCGGCGACTGGCGGGTGGTCATCCACTCGCTGTTCGGCGCGGCCGTGAATGGCGCCTGGGCGTTCGCCCTCAAGCCGCGCTTGCGCGAGGCGTTGGGCGGCATCGACCCGCTGGTCATCCACAACGACGACGGCATCATCATGCGCCTGCCGCCCATCGAGAGCTCGCCGCTGAAGCTGGCCGAGCAGCTGCTGGGGGAGGTGCGCGCCGACACGGTGGAGGAGTTGCTCATTGGCGAGCTGGCCGACGCGCCCATGCTGGCGCTGCGCTTCCGCGAGGCGGCCCAGCGCGCGCTGCTGCTGCCCAAGCCTCGCCCCGACCGGCGCACGCCCCTGTGGCTGCGCCGCCAACGCGCCGCCGACCTGCTGGCGATCGTCCGGCGCAAGGCCGGTTTCCCCGTGCTCCAAGAAGCCGTCCGCGAGGTCCTGCACGACACCTGGGACATCAACGGCCTGCGCCGCGTGCTGCGCGGACTCGAATCGGGCAGCATCGCCGTGTCGTACCGCTCGACGCTCACACCATCGCCCTTCGCCGCCTCGCTGGTCTGGGACTTCGGCCTGACGTTCGGCGAGGAGGGCGACGCCCCCCGCGGCGAATGCCGCGCCGCCTACCTGGCCCTGAACCGCGACCTCCTGCGCGAGACTCTCGAAGCCGAGGACCTCCGCCAGCTCCTGGACCCCGAAGTCATCGCCGAAGTCGAA